>JALZOO010000103.1 GCA_030913905.1 Acidobacteriota bacterium | reverse complement strand
GACGTTAGCGTAATGGCTATCGTTAAGGCCAATGCGTATGGGCACGGAGCCGTCGAGTGTGCGCGGCGGTTGGAAAGCGAAGGTGTGGCTTGGTTCGGTGTGGCGCTCCCGGAAGAAGGCATTGAATTAAGAAGCGCAGGTATCTCTAAACCGATTCTATGTCTCGCCGGTTTTTGGCAAGGACAGGCGGACGCGTGTCTCCAGCAACAACTCATTCCTGCTGTTTACCGTCTCGACATGATTGAAGCTCTCGATCGCGCGGCGCGCGACCGCAATGTGGTTGCCGATGTTCACGTCAAGATCGATACGGGCATGGGCAGGTTGGGCGTTCGTTTCGACGAACTCGGTGAATTTCTAGACGCGCTGAAACGGTTCGATAACATTCGCGTAGATGGGTTAATGACTCACTTCGCCGCCGCAGACGAACCATCATGTGGACCATTAACCCGAGATCAGATTCAGCGGTTTGAAGACACGTTGACTTTCTTTCATTCCCACGGTCATGCGCCCACTCATCGTCATCTCGCAAATTCCGCAGGCATCTTTGCTCAGCCCGCTGCCTGGGGAAATGTCGTGCGCCCGGGCGGAGTTCTCTACGGGCTCTGGCGCGACATTCTCGATCCCGAACATCGCGACGAGAAATTCCGGCCCGTGATGTCGTTGCATTCACGAATCAGTTTGTTGAAGTGGGTGCCCGCCGGAGAGACGGTCGGTTACGGTTGCACGTTTGAAGCTTCAGCCAAAACGCTGGTCGCGACAATTCCCATCGGCTACGACGATGGATACATGCGCGGTCTTTCCAACCGGGGTCACGCAATCATCCGCGGCGTCTTTGCTACTGTGATCGGCCGTATTTCCATGGACCTTACAATCGTTGACGTGACAAACGTGCCGGGAGTGCAGCTTGATGATGAAGTAATTTTCATGGGGGCCCGCGACGGGCTGACGATAACCGCGGAAGAAATCGCTAGAATTGCGGGCACGCTTTCCTACGAGGAGACGTGCGGTATCAGCAAGCGGGTGCCGAGAGTGCCCGTGTAATCAGAACCGCGAGCGGTAACGAGCGGATGACGAGACTCGACTTAGGAAGAAGTGCTTTTTTGTTTAACCCGGACTCAAAGTTGAATCTTGTATCCGCTCGCTACCGCTCGGGTTTCTGCAATTGGTGAAACCTGTCAATGAATGCAGAACCTCAAAAGCTAACTGTTAGAGTCAACGAACGCGATGACGTGAGCGCGTTGCTTTACCTCGCTCCGAAAAAGAATCGCGCGGGCATTACGCTAATACTTGGGCACGGGGCAGGGGCAGGGCAGTTGAGTCCTTTCCTGCGCCAGTTCGCCACTGGCTTGGCTGAACGCGGACTCGACATCCTCACCTTCAATTTTCTATACATGGAACAGCGCCGGCATGTCCCTGATCCAGGTCCTAAGCTCGAATCGTGTTATCGCTCTATCATTGAGGCAGCGACGAAACACAAAAAGCTGAAAGGGAACCAGCTGGCGATCGGCGGGAAGTCGATGGGAGGACGTATAGCTTCGCAGGTGGCTGCTAAGCTTAACTCTTTGGAGTGCGGCGGCTTGACGCCGCTTTCAAATCTGGAGCTTAAGACAAACTCGAAATCGAAGCCCCGCGAATTTAAGAAGGGCGGCCCTCCACCGGATGTTGATGCAAGACCCAACATTGCTGGCCTGGTATTTCTCGGCTACCCATTGCATCCACCCGGCCGGCCCGACAAGCTTCGCGACGCTCACCTTAATCAGATCAAAGCCCCGATGCTTTTCATCCAGGGCTCACGCGACGCATTTGGATCAACCGACGAGATACGAGACGTCATCAAACGCCTCAAACTGCCCGCCACCCTTCACGCCATCGAAGGTGGCGACCATTCGCTGAAGGTGCCGAAGAGCTCATATCCGCCACAGTTGGAAGTCTATGACAGGGTGCTGGATAAGATCGCAAGTTGGACAGATGATGTTAGTTAGGAAGCGGTAGTACAAACCACCCAAATTACTATTGACGGGGCC
>JALZOO010000102.1 GCA_030913905.1 Acidobacteriota bacterium | reverse complement strand
CCAACCAAAAGCGGCGTCAAGCCGCCGCACTCCAAAAGCCCTTAAGTTGAACCCTCCAGCGCCGGCGCTCGCTATGATATTCTTTCGGCATCGCTAAAGAGAAAACAGAAGAATCAACACCCACGGGCGCCTCGGTCCGCGACAATCCGCTCCGCGCAGGAATGCGGCTTGAGCTCATGGCTCCGCCGTGTGCCGTTGTCATTTTCGGAGCGACGGGCGATCTCACCCGTCGCAAACTGCTTCCAGCGCTTTACCGCCTCACACAACAGCGCCTGATCCCAAACGAATTTGCAATCCTTGGCAGCGCCCGGCACCCGCTAACTGACGACGAATTTCGTGCGTCCATGTATGAAGCCTTGACGGAGTTTGCGTCTGACGAGTCACTTGATGAATCCGCCTGGCAAAGTTTCGCCAAACACATTTTTTACCAGCAGGGTGATTTCATCGAAGCGGATATTTACGAGAAACTAAAAACCAAACTCGAACAGATCGACAGCGAATTCCAGACGCAGGGGAACCGTCTCTTCTACCTGGCAACGTCGCCTGAATTCTTTGGTGTGATCGCCGAACAACTCGGCGCCGCAAAACTCGCACTCCCGCGGAAAGGCAGTTGGACGCGCATCATCGTGGAGAAGCCTTTCGGCCACGATCTGAAAAGCGCTCGTGCGCTCAACAATAAAATAGCGGCGGTGTTTGAAGAGAAGCAGGTTTACCGGATAGATCATTATCTGGGTAAGGAAACAGTTCAAAACCTGCTGGCGTTTCGCTTTGCCAACAGCATCTTTGAACCGTTGTGGAACCGGCAGTATATCGATCACGTGCAAATCACAAACGCCGAAACGAAGGGCGTCGAAGGTCGCGGTGGTTACTATGAAAAAGCCGGCGCGCTTCGCGACATGATTCAGAACCACGTGTTTCAGGTTACCTCGCTGATGGCGATGGAGCCGCCCGCATCTCTGTCGGCTAATGCCGTGCGTGACGAAAAGGCAAAGGCAATGCAGACCGTGCGCCCGCTGCCTTTGGATCAAATCGATCAGTTCGTGGTGCGGGGACAATATGGACCCGGCAAGGTGCTGGGGGATACGGTACCCGGCTATCGCGAAGAGCCGGGCGTAGATCCAAAGTCCTCGACCGAAACGTTTGCCGCACTAAAACTCTATCTCGATAACTGGCGCTGGTCCGGAGTTCCCTTTTTCATTCGTTCGGGCAAGCGCTTGCAGAAAGACGTCACCGAGATTGCGATCCAATTTAAGGACGTTCCACATCGCTTGTTCGATGAGTCTGACGCGCCTTTGCAGCCGAACGTCCTGATAATTCGGATTCAACCAAACGAAGGGATTACTCTGCGGTTTGGCGCCAAACTGCCGGGCCAGGCGATGCGTATTCGCCAGGTCACCATGGACTTCCGTTACGGTTCGTCATTCGGCGTGAAGTCGCCGGAAGCTTACGAGCGCTTGCTGCTCGACTGCATGTTGGGTGATTCCACGCTCTACGCGCGTCGCGACATGGTCGAACGTGGCTGGGAAATTGTTGACCCGATTCTGGAGGCGTGGAAAAAGCCTGCTCCGGATTTTCCAAACTATGAAGCCGGATCGTGGGGCCCGCAAGCATCGTTTGAACTGTTGGAACGCGAGGGCAGAACCTGGCGGAAATTATGAAAAGAAGAGGCAAAAAGGGCAGAGGCTGGAAGTTTAGAGTTCAAACTTTAGTTTGTCCTATTCTCCGCAACAGCAAGCTAAAGGTTGAACTCCGAACTGCTTGAGTGTAATGCAAATTCATTTGGAAAAAACTTTGGACGTAAACGTCGTTGAAGACCAGTTCGCAGAACTCTGGAAAAAGACTGCGGGCGAGGGAGAGTCGGAAGATGACGAGGCGGTGCTGCGCGCACGTGTTGCGAATCTCCTGATCTATGTTCCAACTGAAGCACTGCTAAAGGAAGTAGATAAGCTGGTGCCGGAACTGACGGCAGTTCATCCCAGCCGGGTGGTTGTGATGCTCGGCGAAAGGGACGCTACCGACCAGGATATTGAGATGTATGTCGAGTCGTATTGTGAAACCGACAAACGCACTGGAGCTAAGCGGCTGTGTTGTGAGCAGGTGACTCTAAAGGCGCGTGGCCAGTTCGTGGTCGAACTTCCTAGTGCTGCGTTGCCGTTGCTGGTCTCCGATCTTTCGACGTTTGTTTGGTGGCAAGATGCCCTGGACATTTCCGAATCTGTCTTTAGAAACCTGCTGGCAGGTTCGGATCGACTGGTGATCGACTCAGCAGAGTTTGAAGATCCTCATCGCGAGTTGTTACAGGTTCACAAACTGTTTCAGCAGCCAAACCAGCGGTTGGGAATAAGCGATCTGAATTGGGCGAGGCTTACATTCTGGCGCGGGTTGCTGGCTGACTTCTACGACGTGCCTGCTTATCGAGCAGCGCTGGACGAGATCGAAAAGGTTCAAATCGATTACGTTTCGCCTGGGAAAGCGCCGGGGACTGTCGCACCGCAGGCGATGCTGTTTATGGGATGGCTTGCGAGCCGCCTGGGCTGGACTTTTGTTCGCGCGAATGAAGAAGCGAATGAAGTCATTGAATTCGAGTTTTCAAGAAGCGGCCCGGAACAACCACTAATCAAACTAAAACTCAATCGAGTTGAAACTGGTACGCGAAAACCAGGCAGGTTGGTGCAGGTCCAACTGCATTCAACAAGCGATCACGCTGCGATGTTCAGGGTTGCGCGCAGCGCCGATAATGTTCATCTCTACACCGAAGCGCAGCTGGGCACGGCAGTTAACCCTGGCCGCGTGTTGCCGGTCAGAAATCGCAGCGCAGCTCGCCTGCTTGCTCGAGAGATGGAGATACTGTGCAACGATCAGATCTACCAGGAGGCGGCAGCCATCGCGGCAAGAGTTTTTGGCACATGATCTGAAGCGGTGCGAACTTTTCCACCAACGTATTGCAAAGATCGTTGGTAGAGTTTTTGCGATAGAGATCCAAAGCGTCGGCAGCTTCTGCTCTCACTAAGCGAACTTTGGTTCGATGGATTTATTTCAAGTATGGTGAACTGACTCTCACAGTTCTTATCTCTGCTCTCCACGGCACAATCAGTTCTATTAAGGAACGGTGGCGGTGGCACCAAACCTAAATCGACTGCTTTGAGCCTATTCTCTCCTTATGAACCCAATACAGCTTAGTCTTCGATTGGAGGTGTCCTCTGTTCTTTACTCTGCGTCATCTGGGGTGGACATTCGATTGAAGCGCACTGCGCAACCCATTCAGTTTCTGACCCTTTTTTGGTTGTCTCGCTATGGCATGTCCGTTGTAGGTGGTTGGAGTCGACCTCATCAAACAATTCCATACGTGGAACGAGGCCCGTCAGCTTTTCTAACAATAAGGAGCCATATGACTTATAAAGCGAGGCGCAGGCGCTTAGTAGTTCTCCTCGCCGCAACCTTGCTGATTACTTCAGCGGTCTCGCTAGGGGTCTTCAGTAAGATGAGGCGAGAACCAAAACAGCAAAGGCGCGTTGCTTCGCTGAAGGCGGAGCGTGTCACCAAACTGCCTCCTGTCTTCTCTAAAGTGAAAGACGTGCAGGTGGCCGGCGCAGCGCTTTTGAAGCAGGGAACACCGGACGCGGCGATTACCATAGACTTAGTAAATAACAACGACCAAGCGGTGATCTCTCTTGAGATTACCTCGGGCGATGCTCAGGACTGGAGCAGTCTCGGAATAGATGGACTTGAAGACCCGGATAACCCACAAGTGGCGATCCCGCCGCACACCCTCAAAACGTTTAAGTGGTATTTAGGCGAAGTTCTCGAAGGTTATCCAATAGTCGTTACCGGGGCAAGATTCGCCGATGGGACAGAGGACGGAGATGCTCGAACTCTGGAAATCATGCGCAAGGATCGCGATCGCAACCGAGCGCAGAAGGCCCGAAGGGCAGACCACCGATGATGAGCACAATCGCCCCATGCTTTGTGACCGCCGCGATAATCTTCACGTTCTCGGCGCAAGTATTCGCTACATGCGGCGATACGTGGATCGCCGGCCCACCAACTTTCGGGCCATCGGGGGTTGAGTTTAATTGCATTCCCAATGGCAATCCAACCAACACCACCAAAACCGTTCACACTGTGATCTATTGGTTGGACGGATACTCACGCACGATTGATGTGAAGGACGATGGCCAGAACCGGGACATCCGTTCATTCGGTTCACCATTCGAAGATTGTGTCCGGTGCTTCCCTGTGTTTCAACAACCATTTTGGGAGGAAACTGGGGATACGGCGTACTGGGACCAGATAACTAGACCGGTTTATTGCGAAGAAAACGGTCTGTGTATTCTCAAGCCTGTTGTGCCAAATCACCATAGGCACGGTCACAGATGCGACACTGCAGCTGGAGGTAATTGCACAACGCTTGCTTTCAATGGGAGCTGCCCGCCAGGTACGATGGATAATGGTTCCGGGCTGTGCTGTGGAACTGGCGGCGAAGGTTGTTCCCTTGTGCCTGAGCAGTGCACCTGGGGTTATTGGTCCTTTGTCGACTGCGACTGCACTGAAAATCCTTCGCCAATCCTCATAGATGTGTCCGGCAACGGGTTCAGTCTGACTAGTGGGGCCAACGGGTTAAATTTCGACCTCAACGGTAACGGAGAAAAAGAGGGACTTTCGTGGACCGCACCTGAGTCTGATGACGCGTGGCTGGTACTGGACCGTAACGGCAACGGCTTAGTGGATAACGGCACCGAGTTGTTTGGTAACTTTACACCTCAGCCTGAACCGCCGGCTGGTGAAGAGAAGAACGGCTTTCTTGCTCTCGCCGAGTATGACAAGCCTGCTAATGGCGGCAATGGCGATGGCGTGATTAGCAATAGCGATTCAATCTTCTCATCTCTGCGGCTCTGGCAGGACACAAATCACAACGGCCTTTCCGAAGCATCAGAACTACATACTTTGCCGGAACTGGGGCTGGCAACTTTAGACCTGAAATACAAAAAATCGAAACTGACCGATCAATACGGCAACCAGTTTCGCTATCGCGCCAAGGTCCAGGATGTAAATGGTGCTCAGGTTGGCCGTTGGGCGTGGGACGTGTTCCTGGTTGGCGGGCCGTGATTAGCGTGATACCGCGAGCGTCCTTTGATCCGAAGTACCGCAGGACCCGTCGGAGTTTCCGGAAGCGCACTCCAAAGAGTTGGTCAGCAGCCTTCAGGGTCGCGCCGGCTTCCGTTCGATGGGCACAGCACGCGGGATGTCGCCGTCATCGATTTGAGTGTTCTGGGATTGAATCTTTGGTGGGCCACCTCGCAGCGCCGGCGGTAACCTGGGAGTCGGAATGCTGACTGTGGCAATAGGATCTGTGCGGCGAATAATCGCTCCGCCACGACCTGCAACCCAAAGGTTGTAGCCGCCACGATAAGCGACAGAAAAAAGAGGAGAACTGGTAATCGTCGGCTGGGCCTGCCAGCTCGCTCCCGCGTCCATGCTGTGAACGATTCGTCCCTGGTCGCCCGCGATGATCACATCGTCCGGGCCGGCCACCGCGACCGCGAAAAGGTTTGAGCTAAGTCCGCTTTCGAGATCTTTCCAGTTGAGGCCGCCATCGTCGGTGCGCAGAATAATTCCGCGGGCGCCTACTGCGTAACCTCGCTGCGCGTCGGCAAACGCCAGCGCATACAGCCATTCTTTCAAGTTCTTATCAACGCGCGTCCACGTCTCGCCGCCATCTTCTGTTCTCAGAATCGTTCCGTTAGAACCGACGGCAACGCCACGTTTGGGATCGAGGAAGCTCACGTCTTCGAGCCAGCTCAAGGTGTTCGAGCGTTGCAGTCGCCAGGTTTGTCCGCCGTCTTCAGTGTGCAGGATGATTCCACGCGCGCCGACAATCCAGCCGAGTTCAGGCGACACGAAGTCAACGCTGAACAGATCTTCCTTAGCCTCAGCAATGACCGGCGCCCAGGTGACACCGCCGTTTACCGAACGAAGAACAGTGCCACGGTCGCCGACCGCTACGCCCAGCTTTTGATCGATAAACTTGATGGAGTTGAGCCGGTTTGCCGTTCCGGAAGGCCGCACGGTCCAATTTTTTCCACCCGAACTGGTGAAGAGAATCTTCCCTCGCGCGCCTACGGCCCACCCATGCGAATTGTCGAGAAAGAAAATATCAGACAGGTCTTCGCGTCCGCCCTCAGTCAGGCGACGCCATGACAGGCCGCCATCATCGGTGCGCACAACCAGCCCATCGGCGCCCGCTGCCCAACCCACGTACTCGTCGGCGAAATGCATCGTGCTGAGCTTGGGGCTCGTGCGAACGTTGACTGGCAGCCAGATCGTTCCGCCATCTCCGGTAGTCAATACGACGCCGTTGTCACCTGAGGCCCATCCATGGTTTTCATCAGTAAAGACAACGGAATAAAGATCGGTGGTTACAAACGCATTCACAGAGCGCCACGTCGCGCCGCCATCATCAGACTGAAGAATGGTGCCGTTGTAACCAACTACCACCACGCGCTTCGCGGAAATAAACGCCACGCCTGTCAACAATCCCTGGCCCAACCCTGTGTGTTGTTTCCAATCCGCGCCGCCGTTGTTTGTCAGCAGCAGCGTGTTGCGCGATCCAACAGCGATACCGGTTTTCGCGTCGGCGAAGGCAGCAGAAAACAGATGAGCATTGGTCTGACTTGTTTGCTGTTTCCAGGTTATACCGCCGTCCGTGGTTGCGATGATTGCACCGAAGCTCCCGGTGGCCCAACCACGCATCGGATCGTTGGGAGCGAAAGTCACACAGAAGAGATGGTCCTTTACACCGGTTACCCGCGGCACCCATTTGTTGCCGCCGTTGGTCGTGGTAAGAATTACGCCGCGCGCTCCTGAGATAACCGCGCGCGATTTGCTCTTCACATACAGGCTGTACAGTGTGGTATTCACTGGCGAAAGTTGTTCGTCCCAGTCAAAACCACCATTGCGCGTCCGCAGAATTGCACCGTTGCTGCCGACCGCCCACCCAGTTTTTTGATCCGCGAATCGGATTGAGTTAATCGCGTTGCCTTGTGGCAGAGGGTTTTGCCATTGCCAACCCGGGCCCCGCTGAGCTGTGGTCGCGGCAGCCAATACGAGCAATAGGCAAAGACAGCTCACCAGGCGAGCGTGTTGACGCTGGTGAAGCCGCAAGGGTGAAACAAAGCTGATGATTGAGCGTGCGACGGCCATTTTTACTGAGGTAAAGGTCTATTTTGCCGGGGAAACCTTCGGTTTACAGAAGGCAGGATTATAGAGATCAAGCGAAGTGAAAGCGAATCCACGTGCCCGTTCGTGCTTTGCGGATCTCATTTGACAGACGGAGCTCGATAGCTCCGATCGACGCGCCAGCCCCGGGCGTTTGGGCGCAACAGCGCCAAGGTCAGCGCGTGAGATTTGCCACAGGCAAGCCAGCGCCCGCGCGCATGCCTGTGACGGGTATTTCGATTGTCCGCGGTCACAAGTAGTTCAAAGCTTTCTTTGATTGCAGAAGCTTCTGCGCCCGAGGCGGTTGTTACCGGCCTAATACATTCTTCTGTAAACCGAATGCTGAGATACACGCCGCTTCCGGACTGAGCCGGCGGACACAAAGTCTGCGGAACCTCGATAACGATTTCGTTCCCCTCACAATCCAAAGCGATACCCGGGCTGACAGTTATTTCTCCTGATTGACTGGAAACCCTTAGTCCTGAAACCACGCCGAAACCGTGAAGCGTTCTGTTGTGCAGCTTCTGTTTCTCGCGAACGTAGTGTTGTTCCTGCGCAAGGTCTTCGGTGGTGAGTAGCTTGCCGGGAAAGAAGCGGGGTCTTTCGTTCGCGGGTGAATCTGCCATGGCTCAATCTCCCTCGGCTACGACGAGAGGATCGGAAGTTCCAACTCTATCGATGACGTCACGCAGTATCTCTTCATCCACGCGGCCATGCGCTGCGATACGGCGAGCAGCCCAATCGGCTGCTTCCTGAATTACGTGGCCATCGTGTCCTCGGGTCCATTCCCATTTGACTTTATGTCGAGTCGCCGCCTGGTCCAGCCGTTGCCACCAATCGTGATTTGTTTTGCGTCGAAAGCGACCACTCATTGTTTCAACGACATAACGCGAATCAGTAAACAGATGAACCTGACAAGGCTCCGTGAGTGATTCAAGCCCCACTGCCGCCGCCGCCACTTCTGCTTGTTGGTTGGTTGCGTGGCCCAGATAACAACCTACTGCACGCCAGACGCCTTTGTAACCGAGCAGTGCAACCGCGGCTGCTCGAGTCGCAGCCTGCCCGTTGCCCAGGCTTGAGCCGTCGCAGAATATCGTTACCTGCTTCATGCGACTCTTAGGTGGAGCCTTCGCAGTTTTGGTCACCGTTTGAAGTCCTCAATATTGCGCTACTCGTTCACCTTCAGGACTGCCAGAAAAGCTTCCTGTGGAATTTCAACGCGGCCCACTTTCTTCATCCGCTTCTTGCCTTCCTTCTGCTTTTCCAGCAACTTGCGTTTGCGGCTGATGTCGCCGCCGTAACACTTCGCAATGACGTTCTTGCCCATCGCTTTCACGGTTTCCCGCGCAATGACCTTCATGCCGATAGCCGCCTGAATGGGCACTTCAAAAAGCTGACGCGGAATCAACTCCTTCATTTTTGTCGCCAAAGCCCGACCCTTCGCTGCTGCCGTGTCGCGGTGTAGCACGAGAGATAACGCATCAACGGGCTCGCCGGCAACAAGCACATCAAGTTTCACCAGATCGCTTTCCCAGTAGCCGGCAAGGTGGTAGTCGAGCGAAGCGTATCCCCGCGAGGTAGATTTCAAACGGTCGTAGAAGTCGAGCACGATCTCGTTGAGTGGCAGTTCATAGGTCAACATCACGCGCGTGGAGGTGATGTATTCAAATCCTTTTTGCACGCCACGCTTTTCTTCAAGCAACGCCAGTATTCCACCCAGGTGTTCTTCCGGCGTCAGAATGGTAGCGCGAATCGCCGGCTCTTCAATCTTCCCAATGCGACCAGGGTCTGGCATCTTGGCCGGCGAGTCGATTTCCGTAACTTTGCCGTCAGTCGTAGTCACGATATAACGCACGCCAGGCGCTGTGGTGATGAGATCGAGATTGAATTCTCTTTCCAGACGCTCCTGAACAATCTCCATGTGCAGCAAACCTAGAAAGCCACAACGAAACCCAAAACCTAGGGCCGTAGAGGATTCCGGCTCGTAAAAGAACGAAGCGTCGTTGAGACGGAGCTTATCCATGGCGTCGCGCAACTCTTCGTATTGGTTTGTGTCTACGGGATAGAGGCCGGCAAACACCATTGGCTTGATTTCCTGATAGCCGGGAAAGGGTTCGGTGGTAGGACGCGCAGCCTCAGTTATCGTGTCGCCAATCTGTACGTCCGCCACAGCTTTGATCGAGGCCGTCAGGAACCCGACTTCGCCGGCGCCTAGCTGGTCGATAGGCGTTGGTCTGGGCCGGTTTACGCCCAGCGTCTCCACCTGATAATCGCGGCCGGTATTTAGAAAACGAATTTTCATCCCGGGCCGGATCATGCCGTCAATCACGCGGAACAGAACAATGACGCCGCGATAAGAGTCGTACCACGAATCGAAGATGAGCGCTTTCAGCGGAGCGTCAAAGTCACCTCGCGGCGGCGGCACCTCGCGCACGATGGCTTCCAGCACGTCGGACACGCCTTGACCTGTTTTTGCGCTGGTAAGAATTGCGTTGTGAGTCTCGAGCCCGATGAAGTGTTCGATTTGTTCAATTGCTTTTTCCGGCTCAGCGCCAGGCAGATCGATCTTGTTGATAACCGGAATCAGTTCGAGATTGTTTTCAATGGCGAGGTAAGTGTTGGCCAGCGTCTGCGCCTCGACGCCTTGCGATGCATCGACGATCAGCAAAGCACCCTCGCAAGCAGAAAGCGAGCGCGAAACTTCGTACGAAAAGTCGACGTGTCCCGGAGTGTCTATGAGGTTCAGGATGTACGATTGACCGTCTTTGGCTTTGTAGTCGAGGCGTACAGCGTGGGCTTTGATGGTGATACCGCGCTCGCGCTCAAGGTCCATATCATCGAGCACCTGCGCCTCCATGTCGCGCCCCGTCACTGCGCCGGTAAGCTCGAGCAGGCGATCGGCCAGCGTGGATTTGCCATGATCGATGTGGGCGATGATGGAGAAGTTGCGGATGCGTTCAGGATCCATGAATTAGAAACAATACGAGAACTTGGTGCTTTGTACTTTGCGCTTTGTCCTTGAGTTCGACGGCCGAACACCGCTCACGGTGTTAGCAGAAACTAAGAACGAAGTTCTAAGTGCAAAGTACCGCTTTCAAAATAACAAACGGCGCGCGAAACCGCACGCGCGCCCGTTTTTAGCAAAGCACAAGAAGCAATAGCTTTCGATACTGCCTAGTCGTCGATGTGTTCTTCCACGTAAGCGCGAGCTTTCTCCGGCGTATTCACGGACTGGATAAAGTCCATATTCTTCATAGCCCAGGCAAAGTGGTCCTTGACAAACTTCTCGTCGTCGCTGCCCCCATCGCCGAGTCCGATCTTCCTCACAACTCGTTGTGTTAAGGCTGCGTCCCTGGTCATGCCGACAGCCTGATAAAGCTTGTGCTTGTCATCCTCCGACATCGAAGAGGACGTGCTCGGAGAATCGCTGTTCGAGTTGCCGTTGGAATTGTAGTTTGAATTGCGGTTTAAGTTTGAATTCGAGTTGTAGTTGTAATTCGAAGAGGTGCCGGGTAATGCCAGGTAGCCGGCGGCGGAAAGCACTATCACCGCAATTACGATCACAATCAAACCGAGGCAGCCGGCGCCGCCGCATCCCAAGGCAATCTTTTGATTTCGAGTCATTCTTTACCTCATTCGGTCGGAGTTTACTTAAAGCGGACGAGCTATGGACGAGACTTCATCCAGGCGATACAAGAGCGCAGATGATACCGCATGTTTTCAACTGTGTCGTGATGCATGTCACCGTGACCGGGCAAAACCCACTCAAAGTCGTAGTTCAGCAACCTTGCCATCGACTCCGTCTGCTTCGCCCACGAATACCAGGCGACGCTGCGAAACGCAGTCAACGTCTTCCGATCCGGCGACCACGCGAGATGATCCCCGGTGAATAGAAATTTATTCCGGTAAAGAAAAACAACGTGCCCGCGCGTGTGGCCGGGAGTTGGAATGGCGATCAGGTCCCCATCCAGAACAATCTCCTTCTCGCCTTCGAGAACATTCTCGGCGCCGATACGTTGAGCATCGTCATACGCGTGCATGAAGCGCTCGCAGCCAAAGCTTTTTGCGAATCGATCGTGATCGGCGATGTCGTCGCGATGCGTTAGAAGCATCTGCCTGACCCCGCCCATTTCCGAAATCCGTCGCACCAGTTGCGTCGAAAAGCGCGGCGAGTCAACCAGCACATTGCCGCCGGCACTTTCCGGACGAGTGATCAGGTAACTCCAGCCTCCGAAGCTTGATTCGGAGGTGAAGCCACAAAAGTAAACATTCTCAGCCACCAACATCGGGAAGGCATCGATGCCGATGTGTGCGTCGTGTTTCCGGGTTGTCCCAATCGAGCCGGTCGGGCAGGCGACCAGGGCCATCATTGCCCGTTGGACTTCAGCTTCTGTTTCGGGTTGCCGGTGCACGCTGCATTGTTCGCCATGATCGCGGAAAATTTCCGGCGCAAGCTGGGTGCAAGTGTCACAGTCGATGCAGGTCAGGTCGACAAAGAAATCGCCGGGCACATTTTCTGGCAGGCGCTGTTGAATATTAGCCATTGACGGTGTTATGAGTTCAGATAATGGCCGAAGCGGAATGCTGATTCAAGCGGGCCAGATGCTTGCCGCGCATGCGCTTGCGTCATGAGCAGTCACTGACTAAGATTCAGTCGCTTTGATCCATTTCACTTCTTTACCGCAATAAGTCTGTCAGGAGATTAACGATGTGTAAATTCATGAGCTTAGTTGTCATTTTTTGCCTACTCGGTCTGGCCGGAATTTCAACGGCGCAAGAGCCGGCTGCCACCCCTGCTGCACCGGCGATTACGAGTGTAGTGGTCACACCCTCCACGCCGGACATCTATGTGGGGCAAAAGGTGAAGTTTAACCTGGTCGGAAAAGACGCCGCAGGGAACACGGTACCGGCGACGTCTTCAACCTGGTTTGCAGCACCGTTTGATCTGGCAGGAGCCGATGAGTCGGGCACAATATCGTTTTTTGCTCCCGGCGAAGTGTTGGTTGGCGCAATCGTTAACGGCAAGCCCGCCTTCACAAAGGTCAAGGTGAAACCTGGTCCAATCGCGCGAATCGACATTGAGCCAGTAAAAAACCCGCTGGTAGTTGGCGCCACTACTAAGCTCGCCGCCGTTGCCCGCGGTTCAGAAGGAAATCCTAGACACGACGCGGTAGTAACCTGGAGTTCGAGCAACTTGAAGGTGGCGACAGTCGATGCTGCCGGTGTGGTGATGGGCGTGGCTCCAGGTGAGGCGAAGATTAGCGCATCGTCCGGTAATGGAAGCGGCAATGTAACTATCAACGTAGTCAAGAGCAGTCTTAGGGGTTTATCTATTGAGCCCCGCACCACTAACGCGCGGACGGGCGACGTCGTTCGATTCAACGTTCGCGCTCAGCGCGGGCAGGCTGACAACCACGCAGTACGTTGGACCGTCAATGGCCCAGCCGCAACCATCGACGCCGACGGCGGGTTCGTCGCTGAACTTCCCGGTTCCTATGTGATTACCGCTGCCAGTGGGCAGCAAGAGGCGGTCGCCTCCGTAGTAGTTACGCCACGCAATGCGGAACGCAGTCTCAGTATTGTTGGACGGATGGTGGTTAAGGACGCTCCAGTCGCCGAAGAATGGATAATCGGCAACCATGCGTATGTTTCGACAATCTCCGACAAGTTCATGGTTTATGACATCTCGGATCCCGCGCATCCTAAACTGACGGACACGGTCAAAGTGGACGCCAGAATTATTAATGACATCAGCACGACGGCCGATGGCAAGACTCTCGTGATCTCGCGCGAGGGTGCGTCTAACCGCAAAAACGGCATTGCCTTTTTCGATGCTTCGGATCCCGCCCATCCAAAACTTATCTCCGAATATACGGACACGGTAACGGGCGGCGTGCACAGTGCCTTTGTAGATGGTCACTATGTTTATCTTACTGACGATGCCACAGGCTCAATGCGCGTGATCAGTTTTGCGGATGTAAAGAACCCGAAAGAAGTCGCGCGTTGGGAAGTTCCTAATGAAGTTGCTACCACCATACGCAGCCATGAGGGCGAGACGATTGCTGGCCGTTACCTTCACGACCTGCAGGTTAAAGACGGCCTTGCTTATCTCGCCTACTGGCGCGATGGACTCGTGATTCTTGACGTCGGAAACGGCATCAAGGGTGGAAGTCCCGAGAAGCCGCAGATGGTAAGCCAGTTACGTTTCAACCATCACGAGTTGTATGGCAATGGATGGCTGGCCGGAACCCATTCAGTGTTTCGTTACAAAAACTATGTGTTCATCGGCGACGAAGTGTTTCCGCCGATTTTTGATATTCAAAGCCGCAGGCGCATTCCGGTGAGAGGCATTGTGCATGTAGTGGATGTTTCCGACATTAACCGCCCGCGCAAGGTTGCTGAATATCCGGTGCCTGAAGCCGGCGCTCATAACATGTGGGTCGAGAACGACATCATGTACATGGGCTACTACAACGGCGGAGGCCGCATTGTCGATGTTTCCGGAGAATTGCGCGGCGACTTGTACCGCCAGGGACGCGAGATGGGCCGGCTCTGGGCGGGCGATCCGGAGGGCTACGTAGTGAACCTTCCGTTCACCTGGGGCGCTCAGCCTCACAAGGGACTCGTCTACTTCAACGACATCAACAGCGGCATTTGGATCGTGAAACTAGGCGAACCGAATGAGAAGGGCTCGACTACGAGGCCGGGGCAGTAAGGCCGCAGGCAGGAGCAGGAGGCAGGGGCAGGGGCAGGAAGCAGCAGCAGGGGGCAGGCGGCAGGGGTAGTTTTCAAGTTCTGAATCGTCCCGGATGAGCGATCATGCCGCCGAGCATTCTTCCGACCTCTTCATAGCCTTCCAGTAATTCTAGTTTTCTCCTTCAGGTAAATAACCACACGCCTGCGCAAAATCCAGCCAAACCTGAGTCTCGGTTGCTTCTCCGTCAGCATCGGCCATCTTGCTAGCGAACATTCTTGGACATTGCTTCTTGCGATATCCCTCACCGATATTACCTGGCACACTTCGAGACGCACGACGAATCTGATCCGTGAGTGAATATCTTTCCTCGGGCGGAAACTTTTTTGACTCATGGAAGATCTCCATAGCCAAATTGAACGCCAATTGATAAACCTTCAGATCTCTGAACCCAGGTGAGGCAGCCATACTTCGAACTCCTGATATACAGCGTTACACGGGAATCGGTTCCTGAGGTAAGAGAATAGGGCTGAGGGAAATCGAATGGAAGCAGCAACGTCTAAGTTATATGTTCGACTTCATGCAAGGGAATTTGCGTGAATGTAATGCTGCTTCCTGCCCTGGTTCCTGCTCCTGCGTCCTGCCCCTCGTCACAGACCAAACTCATTGATCAGCCTATGCAAATAGGAGCGGCTGATTCCAAGTCGTTTTGCCGCCGCGACTTTGTTTCCGCCTTCTGCTTCAAGTGAGTCAGCGATTAGTTTTCGCTTTAACCCCATCACCGCTCCTTCGAACGTTGTTTCACACGGCACACCCGGAGCCGGCACAACCTTCAGCATTCTCTCCGGGAGAAACTCCACGCCCAGACCAGGTTTGCGATCCAACAACACCAGACGCTCCATCAGGTTTTCCAACTCGCGCACATTGCCGGGCCAGTCATATTCGTAAAGCGAATCGATCAGCTCGGGTTCCAATTGCGGCAGCGGCAGTTTGTGCTTTTCTGATGCTTTCGCGGCGAAGTGTGCCGCCAGGCCGGGAATATCTTCCCTCCGTTCACGCAACGGCGGCAGCGTTAACGGCACAACATTCAGACGATAAAACAGATCGCGGCGAAAATTTGACCCTTCAACTTCGGTTTCCAGATCACGATTGCTGGCTGCAATGAGCCGAATATCGACCGTTAATGTTTTCGTGCCGCCCACTCGCTCAAATGCACGCTCCTGCAATACGCGAAGCAGTTTGACTTGCACGCTGGGCGTCAGCTCCACCACCTCGTCGAGAAACAGAGTGCCCCCGTCGGCAAGTTCGAAGCGTCCCATTCGCGCATAAGTGGCCGAGGTGAACGCGCCTTTCTCGTGACCAAACAACTCCGATTCAATCAACGACTCCGACAAGGCGGCGCAACTCACGGCGATAAACGGCGCATTAGCTCTTTGACTTTCTTCATGAATTGCGCGAGCCAGCATTTCTTTTCCAGTCCCGTTTTCGCCGATGAGCAAAACAGTGGCACTTGTATTGGCAACCGCTCGAGCTTGCTTCATTGTTTTCTCAAGCGCCGGGCTGGTTCCTATCAGCCGGCCAAATCCGTTTGAGCCGGTCAGCTCATCTCGCAAGCGAGCATTTTCAAGCTCCAGACGCCGCATCCGGGCGGCCTGGTTCACAATGTGAAGAACTTCCTCGGCATCGAGTGGTTTCTCGAAGAAGCCGTAAGCGCCGCGCTTCACTGCTTCGAGCGCAGCATGTCGTGCGTCTGTGCCGGTAATTACCACCACCTGCGCGGGCGGTTGAGTAGCGCGAGCGGCCTCGATGATTGCGAGGCCTTCGCTTATGTCGTCAAGGTTGGGGGGCAGGTGTAGATCACTGACTACTACGTCGATTGGTTCGTGTTGCAGGATTTTGACAGCGGCAGCCCGAGAAGAGGCTTCGAGCACACGATAGTCAGAATTGAGTGTCCAGAACAGAGCGCGGCGCACCGCGTCATCGTCGTCTACCACGAGGATCGTCTCTTTGATCTGCGCTTCTGTCGGTCGGTTTTGCTGGCCCATCTCGCATCCGGGGAAACGAATAGAACGAGAGCGTATTAGATCGTTTGAACCGTCTGGGCAGTCTAACGTTGAGGTTGCTTGTGTTTGATTTCGCCGCTTTTAAAGGTTGCGGCTGATGGTAGCACGACCCTAAATGTTGTACCAACGCCTTCTTGCGAATCGACTTCAATCGATCCTCCATTCGCTCTGACCACTTCGCGGCAGGTATAGAGGCCAAGACCGACGCCCCTCTTCTTGGTAGTCGCAAACGGATGAAACAGTTTCTCCTCGATAAAGCGGCGGCTCATTCCTTTCCCGGTATCGCTGACGCTGAAAAACGTTTTGCCTTGATCGGTTGTGCCCGCCTCGATCGTCAACGTTCCGCCCGTTCCGCCCATCGCTTCGAGTGCGTTGATAATGAGGTTCTCGACCACTCTCTCCATCCGTTCCATGTCGACCAGGGCAAAAAGCGAATCCGGAAGATTGGTGTTTGTCTGATACGGCCCGATGGCTTGTGCAGCGGTCATGGAAATCACGCGCCGCAACATTGGGATCAGATCACTGGGAGTTGGTCTCTTGTGCTCGCCGCTCAAGGTAGTGACTGGATTGCTCAAGCGAGTTACGAGCGAACGTAGATTTTCCGTGGCGGCTCGGAGAGTCCTCATGGCGTCCGCGCGAAATTCGGCGTTCTCAAAGTGCCGCTCCATGTTTGAGACCGTTAGCGACAAAGCCTCGATGGAGTTTTTCAGATCGTGCGTAAGAATTGCAGACAGTCGCACAAACGAATCAAACTGCCGTGACTCTGTCTCGCGCGCGATTTGCTCCCGCAGTTGTTGGGTCATTAGGCCAAGGTTGTCAGCGAGCGGTCGCAGGTTGTCACTTGACCGCAGATCAATACGATGATCAAGCTCACCCTTGGCAATTGCCCCAACCCCTTCGGCCACGCGATCCATACTCTGCGTTCGTCGCAGGTAATAATTGGAAAGTAAATAAGTCGCGACCGTTCCCACGACGACAGCAAACAAAATTCCCAGCCACCCCAACAGTCTGGTGGTGCCCGTGAGGAGTGAATAGTTGCGCGCGACTGCAATGGCGAGCTGCGGCCGCATCAGTGGACCATAGGCCGCCAGCCATTTGTCACCTTCAGCCGAGTTGTAGAACCTGGTACCTTCCTCGCCGGCAATCATCGAGCTCGCTACGGGCACGAAGTAAGGCATAGCGTTGTTCACTTGTTGATGCTTGATCGCGTCGTTGGTGTGGTAAACGATTTCACCTGAATCATCCACAACGGTGACCACGGTTGCGATACTGGGATCGGATGGGCGGGCTATGGGCGACAAGAGCGAGTTGAGTTTGATGTCAACCACCAAAGCCCCTCGTTGAGACGCTCCATTCTTCAAATGAGCGGGCGTCGTGCAGCGCAAGGTTTTGCCCAGGGTCGCTTGCCTGACCAGCGAGCAGCGCGGTTCGTCCGTCTCCGTTGACCAGACGAACTCGTCCGGCTGAATTTGATCCGCCAGCAAATTAGTTGTGCGGAATGCTATTTCGCCCTGTCCTTGTGGTGGCTCCGCGATAAATAGCAGCCTTTTGTCAGGCGCGAACAATGCAATGGTTGCATAGTCTCCGTGGTATCGAAGCAGACGCGACATTGCCGCTCGCACGTCTTCTCCGTTCGCAACCGGTGTAGCCTTAACCGCAGACGAATCTGGTTTAGGGGCGTTGGTTTGAGTCTCCTGACTCAATGACGCATTCAGGTATTCGCGGATTGCGCTGCTGGCGGCGAGGATCTGCAACTCCTTCTCATCATCGCGGCGCGATCTCTCAAATTCACTGGCTGTCCCAGCTAATTCCTGCTGCAACTCCGACCTGAGCAGCCTCTCATTGAATTTAAGATTGCTGAGGAATGCGATGATGCTGAATGCGAGCACCGGCAGAAGGCAAAATAACGAAAAAATGAGAAACGTTTTTGTTCGACTCTGCAAGCTTGTGCTCCGGTCGGAAATGAGATGTGAGATATTAACGCAACCGCTACCTGGTAGTAAGAGATTAAGCATCGGGCGAAAACGGCACGCGCCCGAATTTTGCGAGCAGCGGCGACAGCGCTTCCACCAGTCGATCGTGAACCACTCCGTTGCTAGCCACTATCCCATTACGGTTCTGAACGTCCGGTAAGTTGTAACGCAGGCTTTGGCCAAACAAGTCGGTAATCCGGCCGCCAGCCTCCCCCAGGATTACCTCCGGCGCGCACGTGTCCCACTGTTTGGTGCGCGGCGACAAATGAACATAAAGGTCGCACTGTTGTTCCACGATCAGACCAATCTTGATCCCCACCGAGCCGCGACGAACCTCTTCCCTGATACCAAAAGCACTGATGACCTGATCCATTCGTGGGCTGCGATGTGATCGACTGGCCGCCAACCGCATTTTGGAAATTTCGCTGTGTTCTGAGACTTGAACTTTTTCCGGTTCAACTTCCGGACGTTCAACCCACGTGCCGCCGCCGCGAACGGCACGATACAAAACACCCGACAGAGGTTGATAGACAACGCCGAGGATGCTTTCTCCTTCTTCCGCTAGACCAATCTGTACGGCAAAATCGCCGTCGCCGTCAATGAAGCCGTTGGTGCCGTCCAGGGGATCAATCATCCACACGCGAGACCGATCGAGGCGTCGAATCGTGTCAACCGACTCTTCGGCCAGTATCCCGTCGTCAGGGAATTCTCGCCCCAACCTTGCGACAATGATTTCATTCGCCAGGCGATCGGCTTGAGTCACAGGTTCTCGATCATCGGCATCAGCTTTCTGTTCGATGTTTAGCGGTCCCTGATAATGTTCAAGGATTGCGGCACCTGCCTCCTGCGCGAGTTCCAGAGCTACGCGCAACTCGCGATCGTAAGTTTTTGAACTAGTACCAATCATCTAGTCGCCAGTATCTCTTTTGCCGCATCACGAATGATCCGGATAGTTTCATCGATGTCTGCACGCGTCGTCCGAAAGTTTGTAATACAAGCCCGCAGTGCGAATTTGCCGCCCACCGTCGCGCTGGAGAGATAGGCCCGGCCTCCGCGCTGCACCGCATGCATGATGTCAGTGTTCAGTTGGTCTAACTCTGCTTCGATTTGAAAGGCGGCCCCGGATTGAAGGGACTTGGGTAGGTAACGAAAGCAGCAAATGCTCAACTCGGGAGGCGCCAGCAGCTCAAAGTCTTCTGCCTGCTCCACACACTCCGCCAGGTGGCGCGCCATAGCATTGTCCTTGGTGATCGCTGCAGCAATTCTTCGGACACCGTAGTACCGCAGCGTCAACCATATCTTCAGTGCGCGGAACCGACGTGATAGTTCCGGCCCGTAATTCCAAAAGGCGAACGACTCGTCCGCGTTCTGTTCATGGACCTTGATGTAGTCAGCTTCGTCGAAACTAAAAGCTGCGCGGGCCTGGGCTTCGTCACGAAAGAGCAGGCAACCGGAATCGATCGGCACGTAAAGCCATTTGTGCGGGTCGAGCGAGACTGAATTCGCTTGCTCAAGTCCTTTGAACAGCGGCCGTTTATTTTCATCGAGAGCAGCCAGTGCGCCATACGCGCCATCGACGTGAAACCAGAGATCAAACTCATTCGCCACCGCAGCAATGTCGGCGAGCGGGTCTACAGCTCCAGTATTAACGGTCCCCGCGCTGCCGACGACGCAAAAAGGCTTCAGACCGTTTTCCAGATCGCGCGCGATCGTCTCGCGCAGCAGTGGCACGTCCATGCGAAACCGGCTATCACTCTTGACCATTCGCACTTGCGCGCGACCCAGCCCGAGTATGTCGGCGGCCTTGGGAATGGACATGTGAATCTGATCGGAAGCGTAGATAGTCATTGGCGCCGGAAGGTTCCACAACCCCTGTGAAGCGACACTGTCGTCTGACTTTGCGCGATGCGCAATCATCAACGCAGTTAAGTTTGCCATCGAGCCGCCGCTCGTCAGCAATCCTGCGGCATCGTCGCTGTATCCAATCAGTGAGCCGAGCCAGCGCACCACCGTGCGTTCAATCTCAGTTGCTGCTGGACCGGAACGCCACGAAGTAACGTTTATGTTTACGGCGGAAGCAATCAGATCGGCGAAAGCTCCGGGTGGGGTTGACGGCGAGGCAACGTAACCAAAGAACCGCGGGTGGCCGTTATTACGGCTGTTCTCGATGATGGCGCGGCAATCCTGCAGCAACTGATCCAGCGACTCGCCTTCATGCGGAATTGCCCGGCCGATTTCGTCGAGAGTCTTTCCGGCGTGAGTTTGCGGAAAAACCGGAAGGTCGGGAAGCTGCGAAAAATAGTTCGTAACCAGTTGTTGGATCTGTGACGAAAGCTCATGTATCTCCGCTGCCGAGAGTTCGAGTGAAGATTCTGCGGCGCGCCCGGCCTTAACCGTTTTATTCATTTCGGTGGTGGGGCAATAGTGACGAGCAGTGATAATCGTTCATTGCCTTCGTTCGTTACGCCGTGCGGGATTCCAGCGGGTGCAATGACGATTGACCCTGTGTCTGCGTTCCGCTCAACATCGCCAACGGTAAACTGTCCTGAGCCTTCCAACACAAAATAAAACTTGTCGGCGCCATCGTGAGCATGAATCTTTTGAGTTTGACCGGGCTGCAAACAGTTTAGCCCAACCATCATGTTCTCGCCTTGCCACAAAGTGGTCTTGTAAAACTTCTCTTCACCCGTTCCTGTATGACGATGCCAATCGAAAAAGTGGTCCATCGCTGCGTCTACCTCGTACGATTCTGGTGTGAACCAAAGCTAACACATGCGATTCCCAACGACGAAGCGCTTGCCGCTCGCAACATCGCACCGTATATTTCGTCGATATGACAATAGCTGGTCAGGCCACTGCAGCGGGCACCTCGCGTTATCGCGAACGCTTCAAGGATGAGGCCGCGCAAAATCATTTTCGCGACGAACAAAGTTTATGCATGTCCTCGATAGGCAGTGGCACTTACCTGGGAAATCCTGATGAAACCACGGACCGTGGGTATTCGGACGCTGTGGTGCGATCCGTACAACTCGGCGCCAACGTTATCGACACGGCATCGAACTACCGTTTCCAACGAAGCGAACGCTCGATAGGCGATGCGCTTCGGCGTCTCACTGAGGACGGCTTTTCGCGCGACGAAATTGTTATTTGCACCAAAGGTGGGTATCTGCCGTTTGACGGGGCACCGCCGCGTGACGTTCGTAGTTACGTTGAAGAGACGTTCGTGAAACCTGGAATCGCAGGTTTCGAGGACATTGTTGGTGGCAGCCATTGCATGACGCCCGCCTATTTGCGGAATCAACTGGACCAGTCGCTGCGAAACATGAATCTGGAGTCTGTCGACGTTTATTACGTTCACAATCCGGAGTCGCAGCTAGGGTATGTTTCTGAAAAGGAGTTTTACCTGCGACTGAAAGCTGCGTTCGGCGAACTGGAGAAGAACCGCGCTGAGGGCAAGTTGAAATTCTACGGCGTCGCGACCTGGAATGGTTTTCGTGTTCCCTTGGGTTCCAGTGGATACCATTCACTTGAAAAGATGGTGGACGCGGCTCGGGAAGCCGGCGGAGAATCACACGGCTTTCGGTTTATTCAACTGCCCTTCAATCTGGCGATGCCGGAGGCACTCACGTTAGCGAACCAGGAAGTTGCAGGTGAGCGAGTGACTTTGCTTGAGGCTGCGGCAACGCTGGGTGTCACAGTCATGGCGAGCGCTTCGATTTTCCAGGGACGCGTTGCGAAAGGATTGCCGCCGACCGTGCGCGAGCCGCTGGGTGAATTGCCGACTGATGCACAGACGGCAATACAATTCGTTCGCTCAACTCCGGGGATAACCACCGCACTTGTTGGCATGAGCAGCCGAGAACATGTTGAAGAGAATCTGGAGTTGGTTCGCGTTGAGCCGGTGAAAACGGAGCAGTTTATGCAGTTGTTTTCATAGTAGGACAGACATTCCTGTCTGTCTCCGTTTAGCGCAGAAGCTTGTAAGGGACTCAATATAGATATCTACAGGCCTTGGATGAGAAAGACGACAGACAAGAATGTCTGTCCTACAACGCATGTCTACACAGGAATACAAATCGTTTGCAGAGTTTTGGCCACACTATCTTGCTGAACACAGCAAGCCCAGCACGCGTGTGTTACACCTGATAGGTACCGTGATTGCAATTTCATCCATCGTGTTCTTCATTGCGATCGGCCGGTGGTGGCTTTTTCCGCTCGCCCTAATACCCGGTTATGGCCTGGCCTGGATCGCGCACTTCTTTATCGAGAAAAACAAGCCCGCTACTTTCCAGCATCCGCTCTGGTCATTCATGGGAGATTACAAGATGATTTGGATGATGCTGACGGGGCGTAGCTGAGAGCGAAGTGAAACGCTCTCGACAACCCTGGCGACCAAAGCCCTGCTGTCCAACATCTTCAAGCAACCGCTCCATCCTCTGTGCCCCTCTGTGTTCTCTGTTTCTCCGTGGTGAATCTTACTGGCCAAACCATCAACCACAGAGGCGCAGAGTTCGCAGAGGACGCACAGAGAACCTGGATCCCAGACGAAAGCTTCGTCCGCAATCGCAAACTAACAGTTTGCGTTACAGAACTAAAATTAAAACACTACCAAAGCGGCGGCGGGCGTCTTTATGAGGTGCCCGCAGTATAGAATAGTTAACTTGAGTTTCTTAACCTGATTAAGACGCGATACTAAGGCCGGCAAAATGAGAGGAAACATTCCCATCCCTGAAATCCCTCACGGCGAAGAACTATGGTTGATGGTCGTCATCACCTCCGTGCGAGAGCGGCGAACGCAGCAGGGCAGACTGTTCGTTGATGCCACCGCACGAAACGCCAGCGGTTCCTTGCCCTTGAAGATTTGGGGTGAAACGCTCGATGTGTGGAAAGATATCAAGCCCGGGCTCTGGGGTATTAC
>JALZOO010000088.1 GCA_030913905.1 Acidobacteriota bacterium | reverse complement strand
GACTCAAGTGGCGGATCAACCCGCACGACTCGACACCTTGCCCGTACTAACCACCTGGGACGAGGATGGTGGCCCATTCATTACTCTGCCTCTGGTCTACACTGAGAACCCCACTACGCATAAGCACAACCTCGGGATCTATCGCATGCAGGTCTACGACGCGCAGACGACTGGATTGCACTGGCAGATTCAAAAGGGCGGTGGCTTTCATTACACAGAAGCCGAACGCTTGGGCCAGCCGTTGCCGGTGACTGTGTTCCTCGGCGGTCCACCTGCGTTGATACTCGCCGCTATTGCGCCGCTTCCGGAAGACGTGCCCGAGCTTGTGCTGGCCTCATTGCTGGCCGGCGAGAAGTTGAAGATGACGAAGAACCCGCTGGGTGGGCCGCATCGACTGGCTGCCGAAGCCGAGTTTGCGCTGGTGGGCCAGGCGCCGTCGCAAAAGCGCAGGCCGGAAGGACCGTTCGGTGATCACTATGGGTATTACTCACTCGAACATGACTATCCTGTGTTCGAGGTGGACGCAGTTTTTCATCGCCGGGACGCCATTTACCCGGCAACTGTGGTGGGCAAGCCGCGCCAGGAAGATTTTTTCATTGGCGACTATTTACAGCAGTTGTTATCACCGCTCTTTCCGCTGGTGATGCCGGGTGTGCGCGATCTCTGGACGTATGGAGAGACAGGTTTCCATTCGTTGTGTGCAGCGGTGGTGCAGGAACGTTATATCAGGGAAGCGTTAGTCTCAGGTTTTCGTATTCTCGGCGAGGGCCAACTCTCGTTAACCAAGTTCTTACTTCTCACAGATACGCCGCAGGACCTGCACGATTTTCCGCGGCTGCTCGAGCACGTTCTAGCGCGGTTCAATCCGGCGACAGACCTCTTCATTTTCTCAAACGTTTCGATGGACACACTCGACTACACCAGCGGGAAAGTGAACGAAGGTAGCAAGGCAATCATGCTGGGTTTGGGTGAAGCGAGAAGGGAATTGCCGCGCGAGTTTCGTGGCGAGTTGCCGGGAGACGTTTCGTTAGCAGAAGTGTTTTGCGGCGGTTGTTTAGTGGTTCAGGGAGTCCCTTACGCGGAAGATCCCGCGCAGGCAGCGCGGCTGGCTAGTGAGCCTGCGCTTGCCTCATGGCCACTCGTTATCCTGCACGATAACGCCGGCGTCGCGCGCTCAACGCCAGATTTTCTCTGGTCCACCTGGACGCGCTTCGAACCCGCAGCCGACATCTACGCGGCAAGCACGGAGGTGCGCCGTCATCATCTTGCCTACACTGCTCCGATAGTTATCGATGCGCGCACTAAACCTGGTTTCCCAAAAGAACTGGTTGTTCGTCCGGATATTGCTGAACTCGTCGATCGACGCTGGCGGGAATATTTTCCGGAAGTCTTGTAACAACGATCCACGAAATACACGAACGTTGAGGAAGGAATGTTAGTGTTGATTAGTGTGTTTAGTGGATTGTACCGTCGCTCTCTTAGTGGCCTATTTCGGACTTTCTCTGTGTAGCCTCGGTGTTCTAATGTTTCTCCGTGGTGATTATTCCTAATCAGATTTACCACAGAGGCACAGAGAACACGGAGGACGCACAGAGATCGCCTTTAAGCGCTGACGGCCTGTTGAAATTGGGCCGTGTCAATGTATTTCGCAGCATCCTGATAAGCCGCGCCACCCTTACTCAATATCAGATTGATTCTGGCGCGGTGTAAAAGCGCCCTCGAGTCTTTCGGATTCCTAAGTCCGAAATAACCAATCAGGATGGATTCGGTATCGAAGAAGTGAGATTACGCGCAATCACCTCAGTGTAATCAGCGACTGCACCATCCCAATCGTTTGCGTCCATCCTTTTCACACCGCGGTCGAAGAACTCCTGAGGTGAAGTTTGACCCTGGGCGACTGATACTGCCGCCAACAAGATGAAAACTAACGAGAGGGAAATCCTTGGCATTAGATCCTCCAACTTATTGGGTTGTACTGAATGAAGATATGGTTTGGTTTCGATTTCTGGATTCAGAAAATCGCTGACTGAAAATCAGAAAGACGGAAAATTTCTGCTACTAAGCTGACGGCCTTTTCTGCGTCAAATTCTCCACACGTGTAGATAATAGTCGAGAGAAATTTTGGATTCACCCACACACTAATGTAGATGCCGGAATCAATCAACGGTACAAATCCGTCGAAGCCCTGGTTGATGTCTTTACCCGCTCCACTCGTCAGGTGAATTATTGGTTCGCCGTAAGTTCGAAGTCCAAGCTCAGATGTGATACGTGAAAAGTATCCTCTCAGGCTCTCCTCGGTCACTTCGTTTCCAAAATATCCCTCAACGAGCAGTCGTTTCCTGAAAATTTCTGGTGCGATGTTGGTTAATGGAGTTGTGTTCATAGAATTCTCAATCTGCTACGAGGGCTTTGGACAAAAAAGTAGAATATCGGTAAGCGTTGCGGTATCAGAACCGGGAGCGACAGCGACCGGGTCAGCTTGGACGGAAGCTCGCGAGCGAACACAGCCAAATACACTCCTCTTGGATTAGAGGCGACCCGGTCGCTACCGCTCCCGGTTCTGATACCGTGTGACATGAAGCACTTATTGTGCAAGGCAGGTTGCAGTGATTCTTAAGTGACTATCACACACCCTAAGGCGCAAAAGTGATCCCTAAAACCATCACTCTTATGACGCCAGCCGCTGCCAACAGGATCGCGAAATCCGTCCAACTCAAGCGAGCGTCTCGTCTGCTTTCGGTGGGTTGCTTTCTGCCGACCAAGGCCCCGACCGCGCCAAAAATCCAAAACGCCGATTCCGCTACACGGGCTGCGGCAAAGTCCATGGGCATCGGGAGGTAGATCAGAAGACACAACGATGTTCCTACAATCGCAGGAATTGCAATCACTCCGATCATTGTTCTGGCTCGGCCGGCGTCCGCAGGTGCCCACCTACGCAACTCCATGCCGACAAGAAAAGACAAACTGCACAGCAACAGCAAACCGAGAAAACCAGCTGCGTACCGTCCTGGCATTGACAACTGAAAGGCCAGGGCCAGGCTGCTAAAATCGCCGACAAACGGTGTCCCCATCAAATTGCCGAAGAACGTGGCTATACCGAACCACGCGAGATACAGAAGCAACAGTTCAGCCCGTGAGCCCTTCGCTTTCCGGTAGGCAAACCAGCAAACAATGCCAACGCCTAAACAAAACAGAGGACCTGCGGCACGGATGACCGCCCGTTCGTTGAGGGTTCCATCACCCTGATCGAGTTGCACGTACAAATGGAACAGGGTGGAAGGCACTCCAAGAGCGTAGGCAGTCAGTGCGTGCGCCCACTCGTGCAGGATTCCGATTATCGTGTACGCCGCAGCGAAGAGAACGATTAACCGGAGCGACCATGGAAAACTTATCCACGAACCAACACGAACAGGCACGAAATTCGTTCGTGCGTCTTCGTGTATTTCGTGGATCGTGTCTTCGCTTGGAGTAGGTTTGTTCCGGGAGGACATTGGGTTTGTCTTTATGGGCGATGCACAGCCGCGCAAAAGAAATACGGGCTAGTTGTTAGAGGCCATCGCCTTCACCATGGGAATGCACGCTATCTCAACACCGGTGGATAATCGGTAGGTCGATCTCTCCTGCGCCACGTATCCCGCTTTCTCGTAGAACGGCGCTGCGTTCAAGGAAGCGTTTAACCGCAGCACTCGTAACTCGAGAGCGTGCGCCCGCTCTTCCAACTTGCGCAGGATCTCCTGTCCTATGCCTTGGTGCCCGGCTTGCGGACTTACGTAGACCGCCTCAACTTCAGCGCTTTCCTGGTTGAGCACGCCGAACCCCACCATGACACCATCCTCCTCCGCCACAAAGAATTCCTTAATGCGGATAGATTCCTCATAGCTTTCAGGATTCTTCGGGATGGCCCACGACTCAATTTCTTCAGGTGTATACAAGGAGGTGCGGATGCCCTTGACGGCAGCGGCGTGCACGCTTGCTATAGGCTGGCAATCATCTTGTCGGGCTCTGCGAATATTAAGCATCTCTTCCAAAGTAAAGGATTCGTTAAGCGACCTCGTACTCACTCTGGACCAGGCCGCTCTGATATTGGCGAGTCGCTACGTGTCGGAGTTGGATATCGTGCGGCAGACTGCCGAAGAGTGGAATCCCTTCCCCAATTAGCACAGGCACACGGGTGATGATGAGACGTTGAATGAGTCCTGCACGTAGAAATTCCTGAATCGTGATCCCACCGTCAACGTAGAGGTGATGAGCGCCGCTGGCAGCGAGTTGCGAAACAATCTCAGCCGGGGGACCGCCCATCTGTTCGACGACGCCTCCGACAACCGCAGACAAGTCGACGGGCTTAGTGCTCAGGACCACTACGCGTTTGTCACCATACGGCCAGGTCTCAAACGTGAGCACTTTCTCGAAGGTCTTGCGGCCGATCACAAGCGCATCGACGCTTGCTATGAACTCTTCGTAGCCGTGGGGCTCGCCGCCGCCAGGCGGAAGAAAATCGAGATCGCCGTTGGGTCGCGCGATGAAACCATCGAGGCTGGTGCCAATAAAGACAGATACCGTCATCGTGGGACTTCTTAGCTTCGATCGCCTCCTTTACGTTCTTCATACTCTGATCCAGCCTGCCAATTCAAGTTGCACCGAGACCTCGTCAAAAAGTCCTTCACGTCACTCGGTATCAGAACCCCGACGAGTCGGGGCAGCGACCGGGTCGTCCAAACCGGGAGGACAGAGAATGATTCAAATTGTTTGCAGCCAGTGTGATTAAGTGATATTAGGTGACGCCAACCCGACACTTGAAGGAGGCCCCATGTGCGATAAAGAAAAAGCCGAGCCGTCAGCGCCTCCTGAACCGTTAACAACGGATGAACTGCCCGAGCAGTCGGGGAAGGAAGCTCAAGTTCGCTATAGAGACGCCCCGGCCCCGCCGCCGCCGGGACAGAAAATTCACGAGCGTCCACATATTCCACCAATTCCTGAAGGAGAGGAGGTGCCAGACAAAACACCATCGCCGCCGGTCAAGATCGATTGAATCTCATGGTGACGATGCGTCAAGGCTGGAGCCGACCGCTGGTTTAGCTCTCACCGGTCTCTCCTGCATGTTCGAGTGAAGGGTCGTGCAACACAAGTCCTCGCGTTCCTCAAACTCACCCTGCCAAGAAAGGACAAGAACAAGCATGGCTACCAAGAAAGTTTCCAGAAAGTCTGCCAGTAAGAAGGCGGCCAGAAAGGGATCTAAGAAGGCCGCGAAAGGTGCGTCTGCGAAGGGCGCCCGGAAGTCTGCATCGAAGTTGCAAGCAGCACACGCTTTTGCTTCTACGGTCAGCCTCTCCACCGGAAAGGTGGAAAACCTAAAGGCACAGGAAGTCAAAGTCAGGTACGTCACGAAGGCTTACAAATTCTCCGCAGCGCGGAACAAGGACGAGATACATCCGCGCAAAGTCCTCCCCAAGCCGCCAAAGGGCCCTAAGGTCCTGGACACATTACCCACGGCGCCTCTGTCATTTGAAGAAAGCGTTCCGATGGCGGCGCTGGCCCGTGCGCGCACGGTGCCGCTCGCCCCAACCGATACGATTTCTCTCGTGAAGAACGTGCAACTGAATGACGTAGCTACGGCCGATACGGCGTCGCATGTGTGTGAGCCGAGCACTGCCATCAACGGCAACGTCATCTTTTACACCGGGAACTGGTTCGCAGCAGTTTCGACGGACGGAGGCACAACCTTCAAATTCGTTGACCCATTCACAACTTTCCCGAAACCGCCGGGGATGGGTTTCTGTTGCGATCAGGTGGTCCATTACGCGAAGAGCATTGACACGTTCTTCTGGTTACTCCAGTACACTCGCGATTCGTCGGGAAAAAACATCCAGCGAATTGCCTACGCCACGACGGCCCGGGTAAAGACCGGCTCGTGGCGATTCTTCGACATCACGCCGGCGAGTCTTGGACTGAGTTCCGGTATTTGGCTGGACTTCCCCGACCTCGCGACGGGCACAAACATGCTCTACATGACCAGCAATGCGTTCACCTCGGCCGGATCATGGAGAGCGTCCGCGGTTGTAAGGATCAAGCTGAGCAGTTTCACATCCGGCACGTTGTCAGCGACGCGGTCAGTGTCAACGACCCACCCGAGTCTGCGTGTCGCTCAAAACTGTGGGACGACAGCTTTCTTTGTGGCGCATAACTCGACCAGTTCGTTGCGTGTGTTTAAGTGGCCGGAAGCAAGTGCGGCGCCGACTTCGACAAACGTAACGATTGCGTCATGGGCGTCGGGACCGTATAGCTCAATAACTCCGGATGGGCGCAACTGGCTCTCGCGCGCGGACGGTCGTCACACGGGCGCGACGATGGCGGGCAACGAATTGTGGTTTGCGTGGGGTTCTGCCAAAGGTGGCGCTAACGCCCGGCCCAAGCCGTTCATACAGATCGCCCGCATTAACGCGACCACCATGTCGCTAATTCAGAACATTAACCTGTGGGATCCCAACACCGCACTATGTTATGCGGCGCTGGGAACCAACTCCAACAACGAAGTAGGCGCGTCCTACACGATTGGTGGAGGCACGCGGTTTCCAACTCACGTGGTCGCCATTCTGACGGGAACGCTGCGCCAGGTGCCGACCTTCACCGGCACGCGCGGGCCAGCCGACAACAAGTGGGGCGACTACCTGGCCGTGAGACGGAACTATGCGAACGAGCGACTGTTTTGTGCCAGCGGCTACACGTTGCAAAGCGGCGCGGGTTTCTCGGATGCCACGCCCAACCTGACAATCTTCGGTCGCTCGAGCGACGTTTGAGCGACGGCCGGGGCTAGTCCGCGATAGGAGCGAAACACAAAAAGAGCGGGGGCATGCCCCCTTCCTGACCTGAGAGATTATCCAGAGGTCCAGTTGTCTTAAGTTGAAAGGTTCTCAATTGTAGAGCTTCAAACTACACAGTCTCAGGGTTGGGAAGGGGGCATGCCCCCGCTCTTCTATAAACATTTGGCTTCTGCAATGCAATGTCGTTCACCAGCATCCTCTCACAGAGTACGATTCGCAGTGGACACAACTTTGATACTGGCCTTGTTACTACTTGCTCCCCGCAGATTGAAACTCACGCGCACATCCTTTGCGCCCATCATCTCGTTTGGTAACACCGCAACGATCTGGGTTAGCCAGTCGAAATTCGGCACCCGGCGCACCGACTCGACCGGCAGTTGGAAGGTGAGGCCCCACTCATCTTCGGCCAGCACCGTCACCGTTGATGGGCTTTCCCCATTCATCAGCTCCGTATTAGT
>JALZOO010000087.1 GCA_030913905.1 Acidobacteriota bacterium | reverse complement strand
ATTGAGGTCAAACGGGTAAACAGGCAGGCCAAAGCCCTGCGACAGGTCGTTGAGTTTCATTCCATCGAGCATGATTTCTTCGTCGCTTTTCAGTGTGCTCTTTGGAATGATCACGAAGTCCCCCTGGATTCTTTCTCGCGCCGACAACAGGTCGCCACCCGTAAGTAACCCGGCCACGGAAACGTCACCACCGAAATAGTTGTTCTCCACTCCTTCGACGCTTAGCCGAGTTCTGAAGCGTGCGTTGAAATCTTTGATGAGAGGTTGCATCACAGGCGCGAAGAGCGTTCCCGTCAAAATCGTTCCACGAACGGTTCCCAGTTTTACTTCCTGACGTTCAAGCCGGCGAATCAAAGCCGAGAAGTCACTATTAAACGAACGCACCATGCCGATGCCGTCTTCAATTTGCGGGTAATCGCCGTAGTGTGCTCGTGCCGGCACCGCCTGTTTCGCTCGCAAATAGATCTCATCGCCAAGAAAGGCGAAGGTCGTTCCCAGACGTTTCCTCAAGTCGCGTTGAAGCGAAGTAACTTCTGCAATAGTTTGCCTGCAAAACTCAGGCGTCACCGCGGTGAGCCGCTCGTCCGTGTTGTAACGAGTTAGACCCAGAGGGACGATCGCGACGCTGGTAATGCGTGGATATTCCGCCGCCAGATCGTCGATCGTTTTTCGCAGAATCGGCCCGTCATTAATTCCCGGGCACAGAACGACCTGCGCGTGAATTTCGATGCCCGCATCAAGCATCCGCGCCAACTTCTCTGAAATGTCTGCGCGCCCTTCGTCGACACCGAGAAGGTAGGCACGCACCGACAAATCGGTCGCATGAACCGAGACGTATTGCGGGGTCAAACGCTGCTCGATGATGCGCCGCATTTCTTCTTCTGTAATCGACGTTAACGTCGTGTAGTTGCCATAGAGAAAGGACAGCCGCACGTCTTCATCGCGGACAAACAACGAAGGGCGAGCATCGGCCGGATTGCCCTTGCAAAAGCAGAAGATACATTCGTTGGCGCACTGGCGAGGAACAATCTGTTCAAAATTAAGGCCGAAATCCTCGTCTTCGCCACGCTCGATTTGCAACTCCCAATCTTCACCAGTGGTCTTCCGAACGTCCAGAACGAGTTCGGTTTCGCCGCCTGTTTGGAACCGAAAGTCCAGGTAATCACGGACCGGACGGCCGTTTACCTTGATAATTCTGTCTCCAGCCTCGAGCTCGAGTTCAGATCCGAGGCTTTCCGGCAACACTTCGGCGATTTCGACACCACGACGCCGAATACCGGTTACCGCCGGAGTTACTGCAAATTCATACATGCCAAAATAATGTCCGACAACCTTTCGTTTGTCGAGCGGCAGGACAGTCATGCTTGCTTGTATTCGTTGAGCAGTTTTCTTTAGGGATGGTTTACAGGCCGGGATGCCTGTTCTAGAAAAAGCAACTAAATCTTCAATTTTATTGACAATCTCAGCCCTGTTTGTTAGTTATGCAACGCACTTCAGTGTCATCCCGCTTTCAAAATCTAGCAGTGTTCAAAACTTTCTAGCTGAGAGAGTACTGATCTGATGAATAACAAAATAAAGCCTGCGCTGCTCGGTGGCCTTGTTACCGGCATTCTGTCCGTAATTCCGATTGTCAGTAGTTGTTGCTGTATCTGGGCGATACTGGGCGGAATGCTCGCGTGTTTCTTGTACGTCAAGAGTTCACCCGTTCCAGTCTCGACTGGGGATGGAGCGGTAATCGGAGTACTGTCAGGCGTGTTTGGCGGATTGATATATCTGATCATCGGACTTCCCATCGCGCTGATCTTCGGAGTCGCGCAAATGGAAGAGAGCATCAGGCGGACGGGAATGGAAGTCCCGCTTACAGGAGTGGCGCTGGCCGTGATAGGCGCTTGCGTGATCGTGGTTATTCTCCTGATCTTCTCAACCGTCGGCGGGCTTATCGGTGTGCCTATTTTCGAAAAGCGAAAGGGTCCCCAGCCACCGGCGCCGCCTCAGAATGTTGGCGGAAGTCCGGGAAGTTATGGCTCCGGTCTTTAGCGACCGTTGCGGTCAGTTTAGTCAACAGAAGTTTTCCCAAATCAACCTTAATCAGGAGAAACTATAAATGTCTCAACCGTGGACTCCCCCGCCGCCAGCAGGTGCGCCGGCAAATGTTCCTAACTACCTAATCCCAGCCATCATTTCAATCTTCTGCTGCACGCCGCTTGGCATCGTGGCAACAATCTTTGCCGCCCAGGTAAACGGAAAAGTAGCCGCCGGAGATATTGCAGGCGCTATGGATTCGTCCAAGAAGGCGAAGATCTTTAGCTTCATCTCCATCGGCCTCGGACTGGTGGGCATAATCTTTTACGTCATCTGGGTCGTGTTGATTGTTGGACTGAGCGCGGCTGGGAACATGTAAAAGTTCTCAGTAAAGTCCAACAGTTCCACCTATGAAGTTTCCGCCCGTGAACGGGCGGCGGTTGGACTTTTGAGAAGTGGTTTTTCCGGAGAAGAAGAATGGCTAGATATTGTACGAAGTGTGGCGCGGTTAACGATGAGAACGCTCAGTATTGCAGTACCTGTCAGTCGCCACTCAGCCAGATTAGCGGCTACCAGCCGATGCAGGCAGTGAATCAAGGCGCACCTGGAACGATGATGGACTGGAAAGCAATGGGCGCCGACAAAAAGATCGTGGCCGGGATTCTTGCGATTGTGCTCGGCTGGTCGGGCATTCACAAGTTCATTTTGGGTTACACCACTGAGGGCATAATCCAACTGGTAATTGGCCTTTTAACCTGCGGCCTTAGCCATATTCTTGGAATCGTTGAGGGGATCATCTATCTAACCAAGTCTGACGAAGAGTTTGTCAGAACCTACATACAGAACAAAAAGGGCTGGTTCTAACGGCGTGAAGGTCCATCCCGCCTGGGTTAGCCGGCGGTTGTCGCTTCACTTTCGTTTGGCGTACCGGCCGTTTGAAATATCCAGCAAGACCGGTAGGTTCTGAATGGCCGCTACGGAAAGTCTCTTCCCACATTTCCTGCAAATTACAGAAGTGTTAGTTTGGTTATCTCATGGTGCTAGCTGAGATATTTAGTCGACGGTCGACGCTCGTCTTGACCTGGTTGGCGCTGGCGGCCGGCGCTGTCTATCTCTTCATTTTCGAACCGGGCAAGACAGGCTTCTTCATGGTCTGCCCGTTTCGCGCACTCACCGGATTTACCTGCCCTGGGTGTGGGACCACTCGCGGACTTCACCACATGCTGCATGGCGATCTTTGGAGCGCCTTTCAGTTGAATCCATTTACGATGTTGCTGGTGCCGATATTGCTCGTTGCATTTCTACGCTACACAATCATCGTGATGCGCGGGCAGCCGTTTAGGGGAAACCAGCTGGCGCCGAAATACATCTGGCTCTTTTTTGCCGTGTCGCTCTCATTTTGGATTTTCCGCAATACGCCCTGGTATCCGTTTGTTTCATAAACCATCTGGAGTCACCAACCACCATGCGTACCTCTATTGCTCTGTTGCTCCTGCTCTCGTTTGTGCCGGCAGCACAAGCGCAGGAACTTGATCGACAAACCACTAAACCTCTGCGTCCCGTGCACACGTTCTCGATCGTGGCGCGCGATCCGAACACGGGCGAGCTCGGGGTGGCCGTTCAGTCACACTGGTTCTCGGTTGGCCCAATCGTAGCGTGGGCTGAGGCCGGTGTGGGCGCAGTAGCGACGCAGTCTTTCGTTGACCCGAGTTATGGCAAGCTCGGGTTGGATCTAATGCGATCGGGCAAGAGCGCGCCTGATGCATTGAAGTCTCTGCTGGCAGGAGACGAAGGACGCGAGGTGCGGCAGGTTGCGATGATTGATACGCAGGGACGTGTGGATGCATGGACCGGGAAAAACGATATTCAGGCTGCGGGACATCTCGTGCGCCGCGATTTCTCTGTTCAGGCGAACCTGATGCTTAACGACAAGGTTTGGCCGGCGATGGCCCAGGCGTTTGAAAACACCAAAGGCGATTTGGCTGAACGCATGCTGGCCGCACTGGATGCGGCCCAGGCTGCAGGTGGTGACATACGTGGCCGGCAATCGGCGGCGCTAATCGTGGTCACCGGAAAACCTACCGGCCAGGCGTGGAAAGACAGGACTTTTGATTTGCGAGTCGACGATAGTCCCGAGCCTTTGAAGGAACTGCGCCGGTTGGTTACTTTGCAACGCGCCTACAATCACATGAATTCCGGCGATCTGGCTGTTGAAAAGAAGGACAACGAAGGCGCGCTGCGTGAGTATTCAGCAGCGGAAAAGCTGGTGCCGGATAACGCGGAAATGATCTACTGGCATGCAGTGGCGCTGGTAAACATGGGCCGTGTCGATGAATCGCTGCCGCTGTTTCGCAAAGTGTTTGCGATGGATCCAAACTGGGCAACACTGACGCCTAGATTGCCGAAGTCGGGGCTACTGCCTGACGATCCAAAGTTGATGGAGCGCATTCTGGCAGTGAAAAAATAAACCGCAAGGAGATTCAAGCTACGACGCGCGTTCCATCCGCTCGCAACAGAGGGTGATCGTTTCGATCGCTACTTCATTTCCCTTGGCATTAAGCGTCGGACCTTCCCACTTTCGGATCCACGCATCGAAGAAATTCCAACGCACCACTTCGCTTTTATCATCGTCCAGGAGGATGATCGAACCACTGCGGCGGTCGGGTTGCCCGTTGATGGTATTCCGATGCCAATCCTCAAGCTCGCGCGACTTTGTGATTCCACGCTTGAGGGTAATATCGCCGAACCTTGCCAGCCCCGGCAGCTTGCGAATGATGTGATCACCGCCCTCGCGATACTCGATAACGTCAACTTGTGAGCCGAAGCCGCTGCATTCGGAAAAGCCTGCGACGGTAATGCCGCCAATCTCCACTCGAAAGTTAAAGTTCTTGTAAGGATCAACGCGTGCCATGTGGTTAGAACCTCCGATGTCTAATCTGGATTGTTCTCGCTTGTGGGAGGCGAGACTAAGTAAGCCAGCTCCCGGTAGATTTCCAGGTCGTGACTAATGACGGCCTTATACTTCCTGTTCTCGGAATCGCTATATGATATTTGCGCCGAGATTTTCGTGGGCTGTTTTCGTTTGAAATAAGAACTACTGGAGTCGAGCAAGGTAGTTATCTCCCTGCCTGGCCCCAGAAACTCGATATTCTTGAAAACTGCGAGCGCTGATATATCCTTCGCCCCACCCAAGCCCACTAGCTTCTTGTTGAACTCAACTGCAACTTTGATCGCTGGCCGCTCGCCGATGTTGTGAACCAAGATAAAGAATTGACCCCGATCAAATAAAAACTCGACGATGACGTCCGGCCGGCGTTGGTCGAAACTTTTGATGTCTTCTCCGGTAGGTTTTTTGGTTGCAGCCATGAGTATGTGGCGCCTGAAATTCACGACGCGGGTTAATGTGAAGTAGCGCTCAGGAATTGCATCCGCGCGGTTCAAGGCGGCTATTGAGCGCGTCAAGGATATAAGCTGATCGCTCGTTTTGGAAAGGTACAGAACTGAGGAGCGGCGTCAGGCCCCGCAAACAAGATGCAGTCAGGAAGGGGCCTGCCCCTGCCGTTTCATTCGTATCTTTGCAGTGTTGTCTTTTTGCGCAGTCGGCCCTCTGATATTCTCGTCCGTTGATGTCCGAAGCTAATTCCAACCTGAAGGAACGTGTGCGCGCTTTCTGGCAGGCGAATCCCTGCGGGGTGAAGTTTGCGGATGCTGCCCCCGGCACGCGTCGCTTTTATGAACTGGTCGAGGCGCATCGATACACGAAAGAGTGGCACATTCCGATCGCCGCCGATTTCACCGGTGCTCGTGGTTTGCAGGTTTTGGAGATTGGCTGCGGACTGGGAACTGACGGCGCGCAATTTGTTGAAGCAGGCGCCGATTACACGGGAGTGGATCTGACGGATGCCGCGGTCGAGCTGGCCCGCAAACGGTTCGAACTGTTTGGTCTTCCCGGCAAGTTTCAAACTGCGGACGCCGAGAACCTCGACTTTCCCGACGAGAGTTTCGATCTGGTTTATTCACACGGCGTATTGCATCACACTCCGGAGACGGCGAAAGCGATAAGCGAAATTCACCGCGTGCTTCGGCCTGGTGGCCGAGCCGTTGTGATGCTGTACCAACGCGATTCTTACAACTACCGCGTCAACATCTCCATGCTGCGACGCGCGGGGGCGCACTTGCTAAGATGGTCCCCAGGCGTCAAGCTGGTCCACCTCGTGACCGGCGAGCCGCTTGATTCGCTTCGGGAGCACGCCAGACTTTTGCAGACGGAAAAACAGTCGTATCTGAAGGCTGAAGAATTTTTGAGTCAGAACACGGACGGCGCCGGCAATCCCCTGGCACGAGTTTATACGAAGGATGAAGCTCGCGAGCTTTTCAAAGACTTCTCGAAAGTTGATTTGAAGATCTACTTTCTGAACAAGCGCTGGCTGCCGGTGATCGGAAGTCTGTTACCGCGTTCGGTTGAGGCGCGGCTCGCGTCGCGTTGGGGCTGGCATCTTTGGATCTACGCTAAAAAATGAACTTGGTGCTTTGTGCTTTGAACTTTGCCCGGTTGCACAAGCTGAAGGATAAACCAAAGAGCGAAGTACAAAGCACAAAGGACTAAGTACCCTAGAACAAAATGAAAAGCATTTTAGTAACCGGCGGTGCGGGTTTTATCGGTTCCCACCTTGTGGAGCGTTTGCTGGCTGAAGGTGAATGGCGAGTTTCTGTCGTTGATGACTTCAACGACTTTTACGATCCCGCTATAAAGCGCGCGAATGTAAATCAACACAAGAGCAACGCGAACTATCGCTTGTTTGAAGCCGACATCCGAGATCGCGCCGCGCTCAAACCGGTGTTCGGCGAAAAATACGATTGCATTGTTCACCTGGCCGCGCGCGCAGGAGTGCGGCCTTCGCTTCAACAACCGTTGCTCTATACGGAAACAAACGTTGACGGCACGCTGAATCTTCTCGAGCTGGCGCGAGAACACGGTGTCAAGCAGTTTGTCTTCGGTTCGTCATCTTCGGTTTATGGAATCAACGCCAAGGTTCCGTTCAGCGAGGACGATCCGATTCGTCAACCGATTTCGCCGTACGCTGCAACAAAGGCCGCTGGCGAATTGCTCTGCCACACCTATACACATCTCTACGACATTCGTTGCGTCTGTTTACGTTTCTTCACCGTTTACGGACCACGCCAGCGTCCCGACTTGGCAATTCATAAGTTTGCTCGGTTGATTAGCGACGGCAAGCCCATCCCAGTTTTCGGCGACGGCTCCACCCGCCGCGATTACACATTCGTCGACGACATCATCGCCGGTGTTAGAGGAGCTATTGATTACGTGGCTGACCACAACAAGAGTGACTACGAAGTGATCAACCTCGGTGAATCGCGCACGGTTGAGCTTCGTGAATTGATTTCACTTTTGGAGCGGGAATTGGGGGCAACAGCCATCATTGATAGACAACCGCTGCAACCTGGCGATGTGCCGCAGACTTACGCCGACGTCTCCAAAGCTCGCAGCCTGCTTGGCTACAATCCACAAACGCAAATTGAAGAAGGCATTGCCAAATTTGTCGATTGGTTCCGAGACAACACTGCCAAGACCGGCGGGGGCATGCCCCCTTCCTGACCCTGAGATTCTCCAGAACTATAATTTACCCCAGTGTTCTGTGGCCTTGACGCGGACGAAACCTATACGAAAGAGCGGGGGCATGCCCCCTTCCCAACCGTGAGGCTTTCCAGGTCCCTCCCGATCTGCGCCCAAAGGGGAATTGATTTACAATGCGTCCTCAGTTTGACGACGCTTATGGTTAGCAATTCTCAGATCATCGACAAGCCACTGCCGCGCGAGATGCAGCAGCATACGTACGCAATCATGCGGCGCGTCGAGGAAAGCCACTGGTGGTTTGTAGGCCGGCGTCGAATTATCCGGAGTTTTCTGGAACGGATCGTCCACAATCGCCAAACATCTAAAGACGGCGGATCTCTGAACATTCTGGATGTAGGTTGCGGTACAGGCGCAAATCTGGAAATGCTGTCCGAGTTTGGTGAAGCAAGGGGCGTCGATGTTTCTGCCGAAGCGTTGTCGTTCTGCCGTGCGCGCGGTCTAGCAAACGTGAAACAAGGCGAGGCTGAAGCGCTGCCCTACGAAGATGGTTCATTTGATCTGGTCACAGGCCTTGACGTCGTGGAACATCTGGACGACGACCTGGCTGGGCTGAAGGAAATGCACCGCGTGCTCCGTCGAGGTGGCCAGGCTTTGCTGTTTGTGCCGGCATTCATGTTTCTTTGGGGCGTTCAGGACGACGTCAGCAATCACCGGCGCCGCTACACGCTTTCCGGCTTGAAGAGTGTCGTCCGCAAAGCGGGCTTTGAAGTTGAACGTGCCACCTACGTCAACCTCAGCTTTTTCGCGCCGATATTCCTGGGACGACTTTTCATGAAAGTGACTGGGTTACGTCCGGAGTCGGAAAACAATATTACGATTGGTAGTCTGAATGGAGTGCTGGGAAAGATTTTAGGATCTGAGGCAGCGGCCCTGCGTTTTCTAAACTTTCCTTTTGGCGTTTCCATCGTCTGCGTGGCGCGACGACTTGAGTAGTAGCCCGTTTAGACTCGGCTCCTGTGCCGATAAACCAATGGCGGACAAGTCCGCCATCTAAACGGTGAGTCGAGGGGACAGGTCCGCCAGCTAAACGGCAGATAGACAGAAAATGAAGATCTACGACGACGAAGAAACTGTAGTGAGCAAGCGGCCAAGCTCGTCCGCGGAAGAGCCGGAACCTCTCAGTTTGCCGACTGATCAGAAGCCCGAATTGTCGATCTTCCTGCCAGTCTACAATGAAGAACCTAATCTGCGCCCGCTTCACCTCAAGTTAGACATTGCACTCAAAGCGCTAGACCGGACGGCGGAGATAATCTACGTCGACGATGGTTCCACGGACGGCAGCTTGAAGGTCTTGCGTGACCTGGCCCAACGCGATCCGCGGGTACGTGTAGTGGCGTTGAAACGTAACTACGGCCAGACCGCTGCCATGTCGGCCGGCATCGATGCGGCACAGGGGGAAGTTTTGATCCCCATGGATGCTGACCTGCAAAACGATCCGGCAGACATCATCCGGCTATTGGATAAGCTTGATGAAGGTTACGACGTCGTCTCCGGCTGGAGGAAAAACCGGCAGGACAAAGTAATCACACGCAAAATTCCTTCGATGATTGCAAACCGTCTCATCTCCTGGATTGGTGGCGTGCCGCTTCACGATTATGGCTGCTCCTTGAAGGCTTATCGCCGTGAATCGCTACAGGATGTTCGCCTTTACGGTGAGATGCATCGGTTCATTCCCATCTACGCCTCATGGGCGGGCGCTCGCGTTGCCGAGATTCCGGTCGAGCATCATGCGCGCACGATGGGGAAATCGAAATATGGGTTATCGCGGACGCTCAAGGTCGTGTTTGATTTGATGACGATCAAATTCATGGCTTCTTATCAGACGAAACCGATCTATGTATTCGGCTCTTTTGGAATGTTGGCGTTTCTGATCTCGATTCTGGCCGGGCTCTACGCATTGTTTCTTAAGTTGGTTCATAAGGCTGACTTTGTTCAGACTCCCCTGCCGATTCTGGCCATCGTACTGTTTGCCGTAGGAATTCAATTTCTCTTGATGGGGCTGCTGGCCGAAATGCTTGTGCGGACGTATCACGAGTCGCAAGCGAAGTCGATATACGCAGTACGCGAGAAAATCGGATTTGAAGAGTAGGATGGACACGCCCGTCTGTCCCGTTTTACGTCGATTCAAATGACAGGCAAGAATGCCTGTCCTACCTTGTTATGTGTGGAATAACTGGCTGGGCCAATCTTGAACCGCGCACGCCGCCTCACGATGGGGCGCGCGAATTGCTTCATGCCATGTGTGAGCGAATGGTCCATCGTGGGCCTGATTCCGAAGGCCTCGTAGTTTCGGAGGGCGTGGCGCTGGGAATGCGCCGTTTAGCAATCATTGATTTGATTACTGGCGAACAACCCGCCTTCAACGAAGACAAGACCGTCGCCGTTATCCTCAACGGGGAAATCTACAACTACCGCGAACTTCGCAGAGATCTCGAAAAGCGCGGACACTCATTCCGCAGCATGTCTGACACAGAAGTTGTCCCCCACCTTTACGAAGAGCATGGCGAGCAAATGGTGGAACGACTAAACGGCATGTTCGCCTTTGCTCTGTGGGACTCAAAACGACGAAAGCTTTTCATCGCCCGCGATCGTTTTGGCGAAAAGCCGCTTTACTGGGGGGTTTTCGACAACACGGTGCTGTTTGCGTCGGAACCGAAAGTGTTATTGGCCCACCCGGCAGTCAAGACTTCGCTCAATCTCCAGGCGCTGCGCCAGTATCTTTCATTCGATTATGTTCCCGCACCGCTTTCGATCTATGAAGGCATTCATAAACTTCCTGCCGCTCACACGCTGACGCTGGAAAACGGCAAGATTGAAACCCGCTCTTACTGGTCCTTGAGTTACAAAACCAGCAACCCTCCTCCATCTGAAAACGAAGCAGCGGAACAGTTGCGCGAACTGCTTTTTGATTCGGTGCGCATGCGGCTCGTTTCTGATGTGCCCCTGGGAGTTTTGCTTTCCGGTGGCGTGGATTCTTCAGCCGTAGCAGCAATGGCGGTACGCTCTTCCTCTGAGGCAGTCAAAACATTCTCGATTTCGTTCGCGGAGTCATCGTTTGATGAATCGCAATATGCACGCGCGGTCGCGAAGTTCCTCGGGACAGACCATCATGAAGAACGTCTCAGCGCTAATCTTGCCGCAAATCTCGTCGGCGAGATTGGGTCATGGATGGATGAACCCTTCAGCGATCCGTCGCTCGTGCCTACTTATTTATTGTCGCGGTTCACGCGCAAGCATGTAACCGTTGCGCTTGGCGGCGATGGAGGCGATGAGCTTTTTGCCGGCTATCCGACTTACCAGGGGCATCGTTGGGCGGAGTTGTATGCGCGTGTGCCTAATCGTTTGCGGTCCGCTTTGATCGAGCCCTTTGTGCGCCTGCTTCCTGTGAAGACAAAGAACCTTTCCTTTGACTACAAGGCAACGCGATTTGTTGCCGGATCAAAGTATGACTCAGTTACACGACATCACGTTTGGTTTGGTTCCTTCGCGCCGGATGAGCAGAAACAATTATTGACGCCGGAAGTTTTGCGTCGAACTGATAGCGATGTGTATCGCGATGCGCGACTAATGTGGGAGCAATGCGATTCAACGGACGAGGTTGAGCGGATGCAGAGCGTGGATACGCGGCTCTATCTGGCAGAGGACATACTAACGAAGGTTGATCGCGCCAGCATGGCTGTATCGCTGGAGGTGCGCTCACCATTTCTTGATCCTCGGGTAGCGGAGTTTGCTGCGTCGCTGCCGTCGAATTACAAGCTGCGTGGTGGCACCACAAAGTACATTTTGAAGCGTGCGATTGACGATTTGCTGCCGCCCTTTGTGACGCGTCGCAGCAAGAAAGGCTTTGGCGTTCCGGTAGCCGAATGGCTAAAGGAAAAGCTGCGGCCTTTGGCTCGTGACCTTTTATCGCCGGAGCGGGTGCGCAAGGCGGGCGTCTTCAATCCCGAATACGTGACCCGTTTGCAGGATGAGCACGAGAGCGGAATGGCGAATCATCGCAAGTTGCTCTGGACGCTCCTGATGTTTGAGTTGTGGCACGAAAGCTTTATTGAGACGGCAAGACGAATTGAGACTTCTGTTACGAGCTCGCAGTAAGCGATAGCGCAACCAGGGCGACCTCTTTAAGGCGGGCGTTGCCCGCCGTTTCCATGCGAGATCCCAATTTCGAACACGCGTTTGATCAACTCTTCGAGTGGTGCCGCTCGCGCGCCTTCGCGGGACATGATCCGTTTGACGCACTAAACAGCCGCATCTTTCAAAGCACACCACTGAAGAATTTCCGCACTCCGCGGCTGGCCTGGACCCAACTGATTAAACGCTCTCCGGTAAACCTGCGTCCGCTCATGCTCGTGCCGGCTCAGAAGAACGCTAAGGGAGTAGCTCTTTTTGCCCTGGCCTCACTCGCCAACTACCGTCGCTTGAAGACAGATGCCGCCGAAAAGGAGGCACGCCAGCTATTAGACGAATTATTAAGAATGCAGATCGCTGGTTACAGCGGTGCAGCCTGGGGTTACAACTTCGACTGGCAAAGCCGCAACTTCTTTGCTCCAAAGGGTACGGCAACGATCGTGCCGACAGCGTTTGCTGTGCGCGCTTTAATCGAAGCATTCGAAGCTTTCCAGGACGAGACGTTCTTACAGTCAGCGCGTAGCGCATGCGAGTTCGTTCTGAAGGATCTCAAGCGAACGGTCGATTCAGAAGAGGAACTTTGTTTCAGTTATTCCCCGCTCGACGATACGCGGATTTTTAACGCGAGCTTGTTTGCGGCGGAGATGCTCGCGACCGTGGCGCGACTGACCGGCGAAGCCGAGTTCTGTGATCTTGCCAGGCGTGCTGCCCGTTACGTTGTTCGTCAACAGCGACCTGAGGGGTCGTGGACCTACGGAGTAGCACCCGCGCAATCCTGGGTCGACAATTTTCACACCGCCTACGTGTTGAGTTCATTAGCAAGAATTATCAACTGCTGTGGTGAAGACGAGGGCGAGTTTCAGCGAGCGTTGAGCCGCGGTTACGCGTATTGGCGCGAAAGCTTCTTTCTTGCAGACGGTTGGCCGAAATACTACCATGACGCGCTTTATCCGGCGGATGCACATTCGGCAGCTACGGCAATCGTTACATTAGTTGAGCTGCGTGAGCTGGACCAGTCAGCGTTGTCGTTGGCTGGAAAAATCGCCGATTGGACAGTTCGTCATCTGCACGATCCGAAGGGCTTCTTCTATCCTCAACGCAGACGTCTTTACACGGCTCGTACGCCGTTCATGCGTTGGACTGAAGCATGGATGCTTTATGCGCTGGCCCGACTGCTGGAAGTGAGGTAGCGCAAACTGTAACGCAAACTTTAGTTTGCGGTGGGAACATCAGTTCGCGTCACGAAGGAAAAATGGATACGCAAACTGAAGTTTGCGTTACGAACGCAACCCGCAAACTAACAGTTTGCGTTACGAAGACACTATGCCAATCGCTGCTGACGTAATCCTCGGAAAGGACGTCCGGATTTTCCAGCCCGAACTGGTGAATCTATACGGCTGCACCATCGACGCTGAAACAAGGATCGGCGCCTTCGTCGAGATTCAGAAAAACGCTTCAATTGGCGCTCGCTGCAAGATCTCGTCGCATACGTTTATCTGTGAAGGTGTCGCCATTGAAGATGAAGTCTTTGTCGGGCACGGTGTGATGTTTACTAACGATCCATACCCGCGCGCGGTTAACGAAGACGGAACGTTGCAAACGGAAGTCGACTGGGCAGTGGTGCCCACGCGCGTCAAACGACGTGCAGCGATTGGCAGCAACGCGACGATAATGGCCGGAGTCACGATTGGAGAGTCGGCGTTGGTAGGCGCAGGCGCGGTCGTAACCAAAGACGTTGCGGATTATTCAATCGTTGCGGGAGTTCCGGCGCGTGCCATTGGTGACGTGCGCCAGCGCCATAGCGCCGGAAGCGAGGTTCTTAAAACGGTCACGAATGATTAACGTCGGGGTAATAGGCTACGGTTACTGGGGCCCTAACCTGGTGCGCAATTATATGGAGGCGCCAGGCTCGACCGTGGTAGCCGTTTGCGACTTACGAAAAGAACGTCTAGCGCAACTTCAAGTCCGCTACCCATCGATTAAAGCCCTCAGCGACTGCCGCGCGCTGTTTGACGATCCGGCCGTCGACGCCATTGTGATTGCCACTCCGGTGTCAACGCATTTTGAGTTAGCGATGGGGGCTCTCAAAGCCGGCAAGCATGTGCTGGTGGAAAAGCCGCTGGCTTCAAACTCCGAAGAGTGTTTGCGGTTGATTGAGGAGGCGGAGCGGCGGCACAAGGTCCTGATGGTGGATCACACGTTCGTTTACACGAGCGCGGTGAGAAAGATTCGAGAACTGATCACGGACGGGGCCCTCGGCGAGATTTACTATTACGACGCTGTGCGCGTGAACCTGGGATTATTTCAGCACGACGTGAACGTGATCTGGGACCTGGCAATTCATGATCTCTCGGTAATGGAATACGTTCTGCCGTCCAAGGCTAACGCTGTGTCTGCGACGGGTATCAGCCACATTCCGGGCCAGCCGGAAAACGTTGCATACATCACGCTGTTTTTCCCCAATCCGCAGATTGCCCACGTTCATGTAAACTGGCTGACGCCGGTAAAAGTCAGGCACACGCTTATCGGCGGCAGCGAGAAGATGATCCTTTACGATGACCTCGAGCCGAGCGAGAAGGTCAAGATTTACGATAAAGGCATAACAGTTTCCCAGAGTCCGGAAGCAGTTTACGAAATGCTTGTAAGCTATCGGTCCGGCGATATGTGGGCGCCTCGACTTGATGCAACCGAAGCACTTCAAACAGAAGCGCTGCACTTTATTGACTGCGTTGAAAACAACAAGCGACCCGAAACGGATGGTCACGCAGGTCTGCGTCTGGTGCGCATAGTAGAAGCAGCCGAAAAGTCGCTGCGGGCGCGCGGACAGTTGGTAGAAATCGAGTGAGAAGACAGAGATGATTCCAGTAGTCGATTTAAAACAGCAGTACCAAAATATCAAAGGAGAGATAGACGAAGCTATCAAGGGAGTGCTTGATAGTTCTCAGTTTATCCTGGGTGGGCCAGTCGAAGCGTTTGAAGCGGAGTTTGCGCGGTTTTGTCAGGCGCGGTTCGCGTTTGGAGTGAATTCGGGCACCAGCGCTTTGCACCTCGCCGTGCTTGCGGCTGGGATTGGACCGGGCCATGAAGTGATCACTGTTAGTTACACGTTTGTCGCGACGGCTGCGGCCATCTGTTATGTCGGGGCCACGCCAGTCTTCGTCGATATCGAACCCGGTTCCTGCACGATTGATGTTACGAAAATAGAAGCGGCGATTACTCCCAACACCAAAGCAATCATGCCTGTGCACCTTTATGGCGACTGCGCGGACATGGATGCCATTCTCGAGATTGCGCGCAAACACAAACTGATTGTCATCGAAGATGCGGCACAGGCTCACGGCGCCGAGTACAAGGGACGACGCGCAGGGAGCATGGGCGAACTGGCATGCTTCAGTTTTTATCCAGGGAAAAACCTCGGCGCTTATGGCGAAGGCGGCGCAGTCGTTACTAACGATGAAAGATACGTGACGGCTCTTAAGGAGTTGCGCGATCAGGGCCAGCGTGAAAAGTATTATCACACTCGAATTGGATACAACTATCGCATGGAGTCGCTGCAAGGCGCCGTCCTGGGCGTTAAGCTAAAACATCTGGATGACTGGAACGCCGCGCGACGAAAACATGCCTCCGTTTACCGGCGCGAGCTGGCGGACACAGGGTTGAGGTTGCTTAAAGAGAGGCCCGGTTACGAGTCGGTACATCACATTTTCCCATTGTTTACCGAGCAACGCGATAGTTTGCGACAACAACTTTTGGAAGCCGGCGTTGGAACGGGACTGCACTACCCAATACCCGTTCATCTGCAACCCGCCTACAGTTTTCTTGGGTACAAAGAAGGATACTTGCCCGAAACCGAAAGGGCATGCCGCGAAGTGTTATCGCTTCCGATGTACCCTGAACTTGCCGACGAAGCAGTCCTGAGCGTTGCCGAGTCTGTGCGACGTTTATGCCGCCAGCCGGTTGAAGCGGCCCATCGTTAGTCCCATCTCATGCGAATCTGGATCGATCTCGCCAACTCTCCTCATGTGCCATTCTTCCGCTCACTAACCAATCAGTTCAACGCGCGTGGTCATGAAACAATCGTCACAGCACGGGCCTTTGCGGAGACCGTCGAGCTCGCCGAGGCGGCAGGATTTGAACCGCACGTAATCGGTGGACACGGAGGCGGAAAACTTTCCGGCAAGGCGGGAAATCTGGTCCAACGGGCACTGTCGCTGGCGCGTTGGGCACGCGGCCACAATTTCGATCTTGCGGTAAGCCATAACTCGTATTCGCAAATTCTGGCCGCGCGCGCCTTATCATTGAGAACGATCACGCTGATGGACTACGAACATCAGCCTGCGAACCATCTCGCGTTTCGCTTCGCCGCGCGCATCATTGTCCCACGCGCATTTCCTGACAACGCCCTGCATCGCTTCGGCGCGAATCCTGCGAAAGTAAGGCGATACAACGGTACGAAGGAAGACGTATACCTTGCTGACTTCCAACCGGATCCTCAGTTTCAGAGGCAGCTAACGCAACTTGGCATTGGCGAGCAAGACGTGCTAGTCACGGTGCGGCCTCCAGCCGGCGAAGCGCTCTATCATCGCTTCGAAAATGAGTTGTTTGACCAGTTGTTGGATAGATTGGCGAAAATGAAGTCGGTAAAAGTTGTGCTACTTCCTCGCAACGAGTCCCAAAGAAAGACCTACTCGACCTGGCCATGTCTAATCTTGCCGCCTCGTCCTCTCGACGGATTGAATTTGATCGCGCAGAGCGACTTAGTGGTTAGCGCTGGTGGCACAATGAACCGTGAAGCAGCAGCTTTGGGCGTCCCGGCCGTGTCTATTTACGCGGGCGAATGGGCCGCTATTGATGAGGTACTTGTAAAGGAGGGCCGGCTACGCCGGATCTCAACGAGCGACGATATTGAGAAATTGCAGGTTGAAAAGAAGGGTGATGTGACAGCTCGTCGTGCGACACACGTGCGTGATGAGGTACTTAAACTGATACTGAATGACTAGCGCGGGGCCGCAAGATACTTGACCTCCGTGTTCTTTTGTTATCCTTATCACCCGGTAACATTTGCGTTTTGTCTACGAATTCCATGAGAGCTGAGCGAGTCAACACGCGGCTGGTCGAACCCAACATCCTGCGGGCCACTTCGCGCGCGCCACGGTGGGTTATGCCGCTGGTTAAAGCCTTGCTGATTCTGACCGACGCGTTGATTGCAGGATGCTCGTTTGCTGTTGCCTTTTATCTTCGCGAAGGTGCGTCAATTTTCCAGCAAGACGGCCAGCTTACCTGGACGGCAAGGTTTGCCCCATACGGCGCCCTCATGCTCTTCGTAGTTGTCATCAGATTACTTGCCCTTCGTTATTACGATCTATACCGACTGCGCGGGGAATACTCTTTTTTCGATGATGGTATCCGCGTGTTCAAAGCCACAGCGATTGGCTCGCTGCTCATCGTAGCGGCCGCGTTCCTTTATCGCGGGGGCTTTGACTACCGGGCATTCTCTTATGCTCGCAGCGTCTTCGTGCTCGATTTCCTTATCGTCCTGGCAAGCTTCTTTATTGTCAGAGTGCTGGTCCGTTGGGCCCAAACTTTCTTTCGTCTACGCGGTATCAATCTTATTCCAACATTGGTGGTAGGCCGCGGACCGGAGGCGGCGTTCTGCATAAAGGAAATGCGCGAGCGCCCATCGCTGGGATATCGAGTGATTGGCGCGGTCGACAGCGACGTTCACGCCGTGCGTACAAACGAAACCTACGAAGGCGTGCCGGTGGTGAGCGATTTGGCGGGATTGCCTGAAGCGATTCGCCAGTCAGGCGCTAACGAGGTAATCATCGCTGACTCGCGCGTCCAGGGAGACACCCTGTTTGATGTGATGATGCGTTGTGGTCGCCGGCGCGGAGTTGAGTTTCGCATTGCGCCAAGTTTATTCAACTGTCTGCCAAGTAAAACGGAGGTCGATCAGATTGGCGCGTTGCCGATGATTCGCCTTTTTCGTGAACCGCTTTCGGATTTTGCGCGTGGCACTAAACGAGTCTCCGACATAGTAATTGCTTCCCTGGCGCTTGTTTTCCTGTCTCCTCTCTGGCTCATCATTGCGCTGCTAATAAAGTTTGACTCGAAGGGTCCGGTTTTCTACCTGCAGGAGCGTGTGGGAATGGACGGGCGCATTTTTCTCGTCTACAAATTCCGCACTATGAGGCTGGACGCCGACAGCGATATCCACCGCGAGTACCAGCGGAAGTTGATCGCTGGCCACGCAGAAGCCAACGTGGGAGATGCGGCACAACCAGCGTACAAACTGCGCGACGATCCACGAATCACGAGCGTGGGGCGATTGTTAAGGCGGTTCAGTCTTGACGAAGCGCCGCAACTTATTAACGTGCTGAGGGGAGACATGAGCGCTGTTGGTCCTCGTCCACCGATACCCTACGAAGTCGAAGCTTACGAACTCTGGCATCGAAAGCGTCTCGACATGAAACCCGGACTCACCGGACTCTGGCAGGTGTCGGGGAGGAACCGTCTGAGTTTTGAAGAGATGGTTAAGCTTGATCTCTTCTACATCGAAAACTGGTCACTGCTTTTCGATCTCAAGATCATTCTCCGCACGATTCTCGTGGTCTTTCGCGGCGAGGGCTACTAGTAACGACTAGTTAAGGCCCGCGACTGCCAGTTCGAGCAACAAGATCTTCTTAATTCCCGTGTAGAGTGGCTCGATCTCGCAATTCTCAGTTAGCGCGTGCGCGTCGCTACACGGTCCCGCCCCAGTTGAGATAGAAGAAATCCCGTTCAGCAGAGCGACACTCGAGTTGTTTGAACCGGTATTTGTTATCGGTGGATCGAAACCCATCGCACGGTGCACCGCTTCAGCGATCTTCACCAACGATGAATCACGATGACCAGGTATTACTGCCGCTGGTGAAGTCGAGATAATGTCGGTCTTCACGGTCATGCCCACGCGTCTCGCCTCGTCTTGCAGAATCGCAGCAATCTTCTTCTCCAGGTCGGCAATCACCTCGTTGCTTGTCGAACGCAGGTCTAAAGTAAACCAGGCATCGACCGCTTTAGCATTTACAACCTCCGAGCCGCCCAACATTCCTATGTTGAGATTTGAGGGTGGACTTGTGGGAACCTTGAGTTCGTAGATTCTGGAAATCGCGCGCGCGAGCGGCAGACTCGCGGAATATGGCGGCGTGCGCGAGCGCGTGTGTCCGCCGGGCCCTATGAAATGGTGTCGGTACCAGTTGATTCCGATTCCCGCGTAAGTGAATCCTTCGTATCCGCCGTCAAGGGCGATGTAGTGATCGATCCTGCCCTTGTTTTCTTCCACAAAACGTTTGACACCCTTGAAGCTTGTCTCTTCTTCCACGGTGAAGACAAAAACCAGATCGCCTTTGGTCTTGACTTCCGCCGCGTCAAGCGCCCGAATCGTAGCCAGTAAAGCCTCGATGTTTCGGGTGTCGTCGCCAATGCCTGGCGCATGAACTCGGCCATCGCTGATGACTGCCTTTATCTTAAGTCCCGGTTGGAAGACGGTGTCCAGATGCGCATCGAAAACCACGACTGGCCCGCCACCGGTTCCTTTTCGCGTCGCAATGAGATTGCCTGCGGAATCGTAGTGTATGTCTTGTAGCTTGTACTTGTGCAACAATTTCTCAACATGTTTCGCGCGTTCTTGTTCATGCGCGGAAGGAGCGTTGATCTCGGTGATTTCGATCCACTCGCGCAAGATGTCCTGCCTGTTCTTGTCAATGTGTTCCATCGCCTCTTTCACCTTAGGATCGTTCTGAATTTCCGCGACTTGCTCCGCAAACGGAGTCGTGTTCTGCGCGGTAGCTGACAAGCACCCGCAAGACAATGCTGCTATGGCGGCGAAGGCGGAGAACGAACGAGCAACGGATTGAGGCATGTTGTTTTTTCTTTGCATTGGAGGTGACTGACAGATAAAGCGATCTCGAATTGTGAATAGCGCTAGACGTCCAAGACATTCTAGAGTTTACTTCACAGGCAATGAAGCTTGAAGGTGAACAAAGGTGATGCTGGGGATTGAAGATCTTGATGGTTGAGAATCAGCAAAAGACGGGTGCACGTGGGTTGCTTGATACAGCAATCGTCGGATGCCTATTCATTTTTGCAGCGGTAGCTCCTCATTCGATCGCTGCAACCCAAAGCATCTGGCTCATTGGGATGCTTCTGTGGGTAGTTCGTTTTGCGTTCAAGCCTCGACCTGTAGTTTACCGAACACCAGTCGACTATTTCTTGCTTGGGTTCTTCATTCTTTCAGGTTTCGCCGCGCTACTTTCGTATGAGCCACTCGTTTCAATTGGAAAACTTCGCGCCGCAAGCCTGTTCACCATCGTATATCTGGTGGCTGAAAATGTTCGTTCACTTCGAATCGTTAGGTTGCTCGCGGTCACGCTTATCGCCTCTTGCATGCTCAACGTTCTTTACACCGCAGGTGAACGCTTACTCGGCCGAGGCGTGAAAGTTTACGGAGTTTCCGAGGCGAGTCCGCTATACCAGGCTGGTGCGCGCGACGGTGATACGCTACTTGAAGTAGATGGAACAAAGCTGGAGGACCCACAAGAGTTGGTCAATGCGATCTCAAAGCCTGACCAACAACCAGTGAAGCTTGTAATTTATCGGCATGAATGGCAGCCGACTTTTCGGATCTCGCGCGGCACCGTTCTGCCTGGTAATACCGCAATCGAACAGCTAGGCGTGAGCAGTTGGACAAAGGGCCGCGACTGGCGCGCGTCAGGCTTTTTCGGGCACTACGTTACCTACGCTGAGGTTCTTCAGTTTGTGTTGGCTCTGACGCTGGGACTCTTTGTCAGCCTTCTAATCAAACGAAGTTGGGCGGGTGCATTACTGTTTATCGCACTCGTGGGATTCACATTCGCGCTGGTGTTGACCGTAACGCGCGCGGTGTGGCTCGGCTGCCTAGTCTCCACACTAATTATTCTTTTGCTTGCGGTTCGTCGGCGAACGTTGATCGCAATTGGTCTATTGGCCATTCCGCTGATAATCGCAGGTCTGTTTATTCTTCAACAGAAGCGCAACGTGGGTTTTTTTGATTCCAATGATGGGTCGACAACGTGGCGAGAAACTGTGTGGCGAGAAGGATTCAGTTTGCTGGTGAGCAAACCTCGCCACCTGCTGATCGGCGTTGGTATGGATTCAATCAAGGGGCATTGGCGCGAGTGGGGCCTGTTCGATGGCGGACGGATTCCCAAAGGACACATGCATTCAAACTTCCTTCAAATCGCTCTTGAACGTGGTCTTCCGGCGTTAATTCTTTGGCTCGGATTTATGTTTGTTTATGCGCGAACGTTGTGGAGTTGTTTGAGAGAAAGACAGAAGCTTCATTGGATGGATCGCGGGATTCTGTTGGGTGCGCTGGGCGGATTGGTTGGTTTCTTTCTTTCCGGAATAGTGCATTACAACTGGGGCGATTCGGAGGTGGTCATGGTGTTCTACTTCATCATGGGTCTGGTTCTGACCATACACCGTCAACTGTCAGCGGTGAACTGTAAAAAGACGGGCGAAGTCTCTGTAACCGTCGCCCGTAGTCGTGGGAGTTTCCGCCAACTTTTTTTCAGCGTGGTTGTTGCTGATTTGGTGGGGTGAAGAAAATCGGGGTCGCGATGACGGAATCTATCGCGTTCGTAATCGAGGGGACTGTAAATCAGTTGTCGACCTGCTAGGACGTCGGATGCGCAGACGGCTTTGGCCCTCAGCACCTTTGTCCGCTTAAAGTTTTAACTGGGGACTCTCATTTCATTGCCGGTTCGGCTCTGCCTGACATCGGAGACCTGCGGCTACCGCCAAGCCAGTCGCTGAGCTGATTGGGATTGCCAACCGTGGAGCAATTGGATCCATCCTCGTCTGACACCAACTGCACTGATTTAGCTGCTTACCATTCAGGGCACCCACAGTCTACGGGTGGAATGAACCCCTCAAGGAGGTTTGCACTTTCGGGAAGGGTGGGGACGACCGAGTGGTCGAAAGGGTGAACTTCGATACTCGGTCGCGTCCGTGCGCTCCTCTCGGAACTAGTGTGCCTGGCCGAAGTACGGTAACAAGTTTTCCGTGGCATATCGCTTGCCCCCTGTCATTGAGGCGAGTGCTTAACAAGCGGTTTTCTCGCCAAATTGAACGATCTTTGAAGAAGTGGCGACGCATCTTGACTGACACGTGCCGCGTTGACCGATTTCGGTCGGCGCTTACACAACCATCAACACGATGGTGACCAGAGCATTGTAGACACCGTGAATGTCACCGCCGGCGGGTCCGGCTACTCCGTGGATGTCTCCTGCCAGAGCGGTGGATGAAAGGGCCAAGGTCACGAGCGATGAGCAAAGGATTGATTTGATGCGTTTCATGATGTTCTCCTAGTGAATCTGACGTTTACTGGGATACCGGCTTGGGTGGGTTACTTTTTCTTCGGGGAATCCGTTCCCCATCCGAGCCGACTTTTTTTTCAACTGCGTTCGTCCCTTCCTATTTCAACACTTGTGCCACGGCACTTCCTCGTTCAGTTGAACCCTCTAACCCCTTATAGCCTCATCATTTACGGATTTTCGGAAGATTAGACTAGCGGAAGACCGAGGTTACTTCAAAAGTGAGAACTAGGTATACACAATGAGCTCATCAAGCCGAAAAATAAAGCTTTTCCACCATTATTCGGGCCTGACGCCAGTACCGTAACCGCGGTATCCAGTGTTTACTTGGTATTCAGTTCTACGGATCCACCAGATGGAAGGGCCAATTTGGTCAATCAGGCGAAGCAGGGGCCGGCCTGAAACAAACAGAAAAAGATGCGAATCGTAAAAACGACGTCTGCTGCGCAAATCGAACCCTTGCCGCTAACCGTTAGCGAGCAGGTCAAGGCTTGCTGCACCATCGCCCGCGAAAAACTCGAGGGTGGCGAGTACGATGCTGGATGTAATGCCCTCCAACAGTGGTGGACGATCGGTGAATGGCCCAAACACTCGGGACTGGACGATCAGGCAGCAGCAAAACTGCTGTTCACTGCCGGAGTCCTGAGTGGTTGGCTCGGTAGTACCAGACAGACCTATGGCGGCCAAAAACCTGCTGAGGGCCTTCTGAACGGCGCCATCGCGCTCTTCGAGCGGCTGGAGGACAGGACACGTGCCACGGAGAGCCGGATCGAACTGGGTTGGTGCTACTACCGACAAGGCCTGTTCGATCTGGCGCGCACAACCGTGCGTTCCGCACTACAAACCTTATCCGAAGATGAAACAGAATTAAGAAGCGTCGCCCTGATTAGCCTTGCCGTTATCGAGAGCCACTCGGGCCGCCTCCATGACGCACTCGGTTTGCTGAACGAGGCGGAACCGCTCATCAAACCATCCAGCCGTTGGACTAAGGGCCGTTTTCATCTTGAATTCGCGACGACGCTGAAGGGCCTTGGCATTTCGGAGAGTCGGAATTCCTACTTTGACCGGGCGCTGGATCACTACCGCCAGGCCCTATTAAACTTCGAAACTCTCGCCAATCTTCGCTACATGGCGATTGTCGAGAACAATCAGGGTTATCTCCTTTCGACTCTGAGACGATTTGATGAAGCACAGCTACATCTTGGCCGGGCGCGAAAACTCTTCGAGGAATTTGGCGACCAGGTGCGACGGGCGCAAGTCGACGAGACGCTCGCTCAGCTATATCTCGCCTCAGAACAATATGGACAGGCAGAACGGTCCGTCAGGCTAGCGGTTGACACTCTGGAAAGCAGCGGTGAAGAGGCGTTGCTAGCGGAAGCGTTGACGACACACGGATTGGCACTTTGTAGGTTGGGGCGACGACACGAAGCGAAGCCTGCCCTTGAACGGGCCAGGCGAGTCGCAGAGCGATGCGGCGACAGCGAAGGCGCAGGCAAAGCTCTCCTGATCTTGATCGAAGAGTTGTGCGCACAGTTAGGGGACGACGAGCGTCGAGAGATTGGAGCGCAAGCCAGACAGTTGCTTGCAAATTCCCAGCAGTTTGCCACGCGCGAACGACTAAAAAACTGCCTGGAAAGAATCGCCGCGGCCCACATTGAGCATGAACAACAGCGTGAGAGAGCCACGCATGCGGACAAGATGGCCGCTTTGGGCGAGCTTTCTTTTGGCGTAGCTCACAACGTCAACAACGCACTAACAGGAATTCTTGGCCGCGCGCAACTTATGCTGCGCACGACCGATCCCGTCAAGATGGCAGCTGGCTTAGAGCTGATCATCAAAAGCGCCGACGACGGCGCGCAGATCATTAGACGCATCCAGGACTTTGCCCGGCAACGGCCCAGTCGGGAGTTCAATGCAATCTCCGTTGCCGAACTTCTGAAAGACGCCTGCGAAATGACGCGCCCGCGATGGGAAACGCGACCCGAATCGGCGGCGATGACTTTTGCGGTACACGCTGATTGCGAAGCTTTCATAATGGGTGACGCGGTAGAACTACGCGAGGTCCTGGTAAATGTCATTTACAACGCGATCGACGCAATGCCAGACGGCGGAGAGATCCACTTAAGTGCTCAGGAAGCGGATAGCCGTGTTCTCATGAGCATTACAGACACAGGCACGGGCATGCGACCAGAAGTTAAGTCGCGCTTGTTTGATCCGTTCTTTACTACCAAAGGCAATGCCGGAACCGGGATGGGCCTTGCAGTCAGCTTCGGAATTATCAGGAGACACGATGGTTTTATTGAGGTTGACAGCGAGCCCGGACGGGGCACTACATTTCGTATTTCGCTCCCCAAGGCTAGCGCGGCTCAGACCAGAAGCGCGGAATCTGATACTCATTCGTCAGAAGAGTCTGCCGGCAACAGTGGATTGCGAGTGTTGGTGGTCGACGACGAAGCAGTTGTTCGTGATGTGCTGACCGAGGCGCTTGAGGCTGAAGGGTTTGAAGTTCTCGCAGCCGAGAGCGGTGAGAGGGCCGTGCAGTTGTACGATGAGAAGAAGGGCCGATTTGATGCTGTGTTCACCGATATCGGTATGTCTGAGATGAGCGGCTGGGATTTGATTAGGGCCATCCGACAGCGATCAGAGACAGTTCCTGTTGCGGTCATCAGCGGCTGGGCTGATGCTATCAGCTGGGATACACGAAATTCTGCCAAAATTAAATGGGTGGTTTCAAAACCCTTCGATATTATGAAGATAGCCGAGATAGCCAAAGAGATCGCCGAAAACAAGAAGTCTTCACTCTCGCCTTCTCACTAAATAAACAACATCAAGAGTAAATACGTTTTACTGCAGGTTTTCCGGAGGAGAATCCGCGTTGCGGCGCATTAACCGGCCGCGCTGAGCTGGTAACGTTCGAGCTTGAGGTAGAGGCCGCGTCGGGTGAGACCGAGTTCGCGAGCAGCGCGCGAGATGTTTCCGCCATGTTTGCGGAGTGCGTCGGCAATCATGCGTCGTTCGACTTCCGCCAACGCATCAGCCAAGGTCACGTTTTGTAATGTGCTCCCCGGCATTGAAGCGAGTGTGGAAACTGACGAGCTGGGCGTTGTTGGAGAGGAAGTTCGCTTTAGTTCTGGAGATAACTGTTCCGGTGTCAGCACCGCACCGTCTTCGGCGCGAGCAACCACACGCTGAATTTCATTGCAGAGCTGGCGGACATTTCCAGGCCAGTCGCTAACCATTAACAGATCGACAGCCTGCGGTGTGATTTGTATGTCTTTGCGGCCAAACTTCGATGAATAGTGATTGATGTAATAGTTAACGATGGTTGGAATTTCGGAACGCCGCTCGCGCAAAGGCGGCACGCGCAGACGAATCACGTTGAGCCGATAATACAAGTCTTCACGGAAACGGCTCTGGGCCACCATCTCTTCCAGGTCCGTGTTAGTGGCGGCAATGATGCGAACATCCACTTTGATCGGACGTTGCTCACCAAGTGGTTGAATCTCACCCTCCTGCAAAAATCGCAAGAGCTTTGGTTGAAGATCGAGCGGAAGGTCGCCAATTTCGTCGAGGAAGAGTGTTCCTCCCGCAGCCGTGCGGATGACGCCCGCCGAGTCGGTAACTGCCCCCGTAAACGCGCCGCGACGGTAACCAAACAGATAACCTTCTGAAAGTTCCTTTGGCACGGCAGTACAGTTAAACGGCACGAACACTTTCGATCGACGTGAGGAGAGCGCGTGAATAGCTCGAGCAACCAACTCCTTGCCGGTTCCTGACTCGCCGGTCACCAAAACAGTCACATCCGAAGATCTAATCTTATGAACTTCCTCTACCAGCTTGGTCATTGCCGGGCTCGAGTGAATGAAGCCGGGCATTAAGCTGGCGCCGGTAAGTTCGTCAGGCTGTTGTACTCGTGATCCCTTTTGCGATCCGGCCCTGAGCGCGCAAACGTCCATGCCGAGTTCAGCCACGCGGATCAGCGGATCTAGCGAGAGACCGCCGGGCAGCTTTGCGCGACTCCTTGGCGAAATGTAAAGCACTGCAGGCGGAGCATTCGAGGAGTGAAGTTGAATCAGCACCGCGTCATTCTTCTTCGCGTAAGTCTCCGCTTCGTCATCACCTAATGCATCCAGTTCCTCAGCAATTTTTGCGCTTTCAGCGGGAGTGCAGCCATGCGCAATCACAACTCGTCGTCGGTTATGTTCACTAAGTTCGGTAATTACAACTCGTCTGGCATTAGTCTCCTGCCGCATGATGGCAGCCAGCTCGCGCAACAAAAGCTCACGCGAAGTTACTGCTTCTGCGAGCCGCAGCGTGAGCAGTTGAGTTAGTGCTGACTGCTCATCACTACGTTCCGGAGCGGAGCGGTCCAGGTTTGCGAGAATGGCTTCCGCACGTGTCTGATCGAGTTTTGCGCCGAGTTCCCTGAACGCATTCACTGCCCTCGAGAGATGTTCGATAGCGCGGTTGGGCTGTGTGGCAGCGTAGGCACGACCGAGTTCGCCATGCGCTCTTGCGGCGCGATAACGGTCGCCAAGCATGTCAAAAATGGAGACGCTGCTGCCGAAGTGTTGTGCGGCCGAGGAGAAGTCTGACTGCGCCATTGCGACCATGCCAAAAAGTCTTTGAGCCTCTCCAGCGAAGCCCATATCGGTGGCCGACTCCGTTGTCTCTTCGGTTAGTTTCTCCAATTGCGCCGCACACTGATCTTTTTCGCCAAAGCGCAGGTGTGCTTCCGCCAAAATCAAGCGGGAATCACAAACAGCCTGACGATCACCAATGACTTCTCCAAGCGTTAGCGCCTCTTCTGCCTTGGCGACAGCTTTAGCGTAGTCTTCCATGGCAAGGTAGCAACGTCCCAGTGTTCTTAATGCCTGGCAGCCGTACCATTTGTTTCCATTTTCTGTCGCCAGTGCGACGGCTCGGACGAGGTAATCCTTGGCTTCATCCAGGTCGCCGCGCAACATCAGCAACTCGCCGAGCGAATCGAGAATCATTGGGATCTTCTTGCCCTTTTCGCCTGCCTCCGACGCCAGAGACAGCGCACGCTCCAACGCTTCCTGCGCCCGGCCCCACTGTCCAATCAAAATCAGATTAATGCCCAGGTTGTTATATCCATCGGCGGCGCTCCCTTTATGGTCGGTACGTTCGTAGTAAGAGATTGCCTTTTCAAGATAACGAATGCCTTCCTGTGGACGCTTTAGAAACCAACACACGCCGGCCATGTTTGAGTAGATCCTGCCGAGTATGTAACTTGCGGGATGGTCGCCGGTAAGCTTCAAGGCTTGCTGCAAATTATCGAGTCCTGCTTCGTAATCGCCTTCCTGCACTTCTGCCAGGGCAATACCAAAGTAAGCTTCAGCAAGACCGCGCCACTCGCCAGCCTGACGAAAATGTTCTAACGCCCTTTGAGCGTAATCGAGCGCGATTGGATACTCACTAATACTGCGGTAGACGCGGGCCAGCGCTGCGTATATTGGACCCAGGTTCTGTTCGCTCTCACTTTCTGACTCGCGTAATGCGCCTTTGAGAATCGAAATCGCTTTCGGGTGATCGCCGTTGTAGTTGTAAGCCAGTCCGATTTGAACCTTTAAAGATTGGGTGGCCTGCTTGTCGAGTTTGGTTATTGGGTCGGGAGATTCGTACATGGCGACTGCAGCCAAGGACTCGCGGTACTGGCCCTGCATTTCGAGTGCGGTCGACAGAGCGCAGCGCGCCAAAGCAAGGATCGAAGGATTCTTGTGCGCTGCGCTGATGAGAGAAGCGAGTCGTGTTTTTGCTTCGGCTGAGAGACCTTGATCAAGCAACGAACGGACTTCGTCTAACTCCGCCATCAAATCCTGGTTGGAGACTTGCCGAGACCGGGTGCGCAGTCGCACTCGCGCATCGGCGAGATCGACCACACTTTTTCCGCTCGAGGATTCGTCTGGCACCGGGCGGTCCCCGGAGCCTGTGGTTTTAGCCATGTAATCCTTTAAAGACGGTCAATTCCGGGCGCTTTTCAAACCACGTTTCGGGTCTGGTTAGCGGGAGGTTGGGTGAAGCGGCAGTTTCCCACGGGCCGCCGATCTTTCTAAGAAACAAAACGGCTGAAATTTAGCACATGCACCAGGTGCCGTCTAGGAAAGCTTTTGCGCTGTTTACTTGGAAAAAACCAGTATTGCGTCGCTAACAGGACGCTCGCCGGTCTGGTCGGAAGGGCGATTAACGACTTTGTCTCGAACTACCATGGTTGTAGAGCCGCCGCCATCAAGATTTAGTGCATCGACGGCACCCAACTCCAATAGCAATTCAGCCAGCATCGGTAGAGACATGCCGACGCTCGCGTTGGGCTGGCGCCCATCAACAGTCACGAGCAAAAGTTTGCCCGAGGTAAGCTTGGCAATTGCGGTTCGGGGATGACGATCCGTGACAAATGCGTTCGTTATGTTTTCCTCGAGGTTAGTAATCGCAATTTTGCCGTGCTTAACCAGCCGCGGACCGCCCCCGAGTACGCTGCCCGCGGTGCGCCATAAATTTTGAGCTTCGGATTCAATAGGCATCAAGCGCCAGGAGAACCTCGCACTTGATCCCTTGCCGACGTGTTTCTTGATCCAGTCGCGCGCACTTCCCGTTGCGGAAATCACGAAACCGTCGGCGGGAATTTGGCTACTACCTTTGAGATCTTCAATGGCGACAACTTGGTTTCTTCTCACAATGACTTCGATCCCGTCCGGGTTTGTCAGTGTGGTGCGGTGAAACTCCGGTGTGAAAATCAACATTTCATTCAACGAGACAGGCCTATTTACGCCTTGCACATCGTGCTTTGACCCGCCAACTCTAAGTTCGACATAGGACTTTAGCTGGCCAAAAATAACTTTGCCGGCCTTGCGTGATGTTATCAATCCTACTGCGGCTCGATTGTTGTGAGATTCACTGATTAATTTCCCCGCGAGAACCAGAGATCCGAGCGACTCTCCTCGATAGGTTCCCGTGGTTCGGAAGTACCCGCCATTTATTGCTGCCATTGCCCGATGTCTGGCTGCCAGGGAACTCACCGTCTCCATGCCGACACCCGCGTCGAGTGCGCGAACGATTCTTAGCTGCGACTTTGCGAGGTCCAGGCGAAGAACGTTTATCAACCAGGGACCAGTCGATTCATCTTTCGACGCTTGGCCACTTGAAACTTGCCCGTACTCAATTCCGGGTGAGAGTTCCTGAAACCGGAGTGAGGCGGTGAAACGAGGGTTGCGTTCTTGAGCGAGGGCACCCTGCGGCGGAGTCTGCCCAATGGAAACCGCCAAAAGGATTAGTAGCGCCGAAGCTAACCCCTTCGGCCAAGGCCAAAGCCTCGATGAACCAGCAGGGTGGCAGAGATGTTTAATCGTGCTCAAATTAGTAGTCCCCATTAGCTCTGTGCTGAAAGCTGAAGATGAAAGTCGGCGGGTCACAGGGTCAACAGTATCAACGGATTAAGGAAAACGCAGCGCGGCAGCTTACCTTGACACTCTTTTACGATGGCCGCTATCATCTCCGTTTCCGTCGCCGGCAGAAATTGTCGCCTAGTGCTCTATGTTTGAGTCCTTATCGGATAAACTAAAAAGGACACTCAAGAATCTGCGTGGCGAAGGCGTGCTCACGAAGGAGCATGTCGACGCCGCGCTTCGTGAGATTCGTCTCGCCTTACTTGAAGCTGACGTCAATTATAAGGTCGCTAAAGACTTTATAGCTTCTGTCAAGGAAAAGGCTGAAGGACAACAGGTTTGGCAGGAGTTGAAGCCTTCCGAGCAGGTTGTCAAAATAGTTTTTGATGAGCTGGTCGATTTGCTGGGGGGCCAGTCGTCACGACTCGTTTTCACCCGGCAGATCCCGAACGTCGTAATGATCGTGGGCCTGCAGGGCTCCGGTAAGACGACTTCAACTGGCAAGATTGCTCGTTGGCTGGCCGCGAATCAGGATCGAAAGCCGTTACTGCTTTCGGTCGACGTTTACCGGCCTGCAGCTCGCGAACAACTGAAGGTTATAGCGAAAGCGACTGGCCAGCAGATCTTTGAACAAACCGATACGAACGATCCGTTGACCTTGGTGCGCGGAGCAGTGAAGCACGCGCAACAAACGGGGTTCGACACATTGTTGATTGACACAGCCGGACGCCTGCACATCGACGAAACGTTGATGGAAGAGTTGGTCAACATCAAGTCGGAGACGCATCCGTCGGAAATTCTGTTTGTCGCCGACGCGATGACCGGCCAGGACGCGGTACGTTCAGCGGAGGAATTTCATCGACGCATCGGCATCACCGGCGTAGTGCTGACGAAGATGGATGGCGATGCGCGAGGCGGCGCGGCTCTTTCCATCAAGCAGGTGACGGGGCAGCCCGTAAAGTTTGTAGGCGTAGGCGAAAAGTATGACGCACTCGAGCCGTTCTACCCTGACCGTGTAGCGCAGCGAATTCTTGGGATGGGCGATGTGTTGTCGCTCATTGAAGAAGTTCAGTCGAAAGTAGATCAGTCTGAAGCTGAGGAACAGTTAAAGAAGCTTCAGAAAAATGAATTTACGCTTGACGATTTCCGTTCGCAGCTCCGGCAGGTGAAAAAACTCGGTTCTTTCTCAAAGATCATGAAGCTCCTTCCGGATCAGCTTCTCGGCGGCATTGGGATGCCGCAGATGGATGAGGAGCAGACCAAGCAGATGGAGAAAGAGCTCAAACGCACCGAATCGATCATTGACTCGATGACGCGCGAAGAGCGGACGGACCATAAGATACTTAACGCCAACCGGCGCCGGCGAATCGCACGAGGTTCGGGAACATCGGTCGCCGAGGTGAACAAGCTCATAAAGCAATACACCGAGATGCGGCAGATGATGCGTCAGTTAACGAGTTCTGGGATGTTTGGCGGAAGCGGTCTAAAAGGAAAGATGATGAGGCGCATGGCCGGAATACCTGACATGGACGCGCTTGGTGGCAACGGCGACGATATGCCGGAGTTACCCGCGCTCGGTGGAGCGCCGGGACGAAAGAAACTTAAAAAGAAGCGGAAGAAGAAACGACGATAACCACGTCGCGAAAGTGGTAATAACCGGAGGTAACGATTTGTTAGCGATCAAACTGATGCGCACCGGCGCAAAGAAACAGCCTTCATATCGAGTGATTGTGAAGGAGAAACAATCCAAGCGAGATGGCGCTTATCTTGAGAATCTTGGCACCTACAATCCAACGCGCGATCCAGCCGAGATCAAGTTGAAGATGGACCGTGTCCGTTACTGGATTGAAAAGGGCGCCAAACCAACTAACACAGTCAGCAAGCTGATCAAGGTTGGCGGTAGGCAAGAGGCGAGCGTTAAGACGGAAGCGTAAAGTTCGGCTGACGGAATTGAGATGAGAGAAACTGTCGAAATGATCGTTAAGGCGCTGGTTGACGATGTAGAGGCAGTCGATGTTCGTGAATCAGATCAGCAAGGAGCGACCCTTATCGAGGTGCGCGTGGCGCCGGGCGACATGGGCAAGATCATCGGTAGACAAGGGCGGACGATACGGGCATTGCGAGCGCTGGCTTACGCCGTAAGTATTAAGCGCAAACATCGATTCATACTCGAAGTTGTGGAATGAATCCGCCACCTCAGGAAACGCTGGAACCGCTAATCATCGTAGCTCGTGCGGTCAGGAGCAGAGGTTTAAAGGGCGAGTTGGTCGCGGAACTCTTGACGGATTTCCCCGAGCGGTTTGAGCAGGTCTCAGAATTGGTGGGCATTGCGCCCACGGGCGAGCGGCGGGCATTTTCGCTCGAGAACCATTGGTTTCAAAACGACCGCTTGATAATCAAGTTTGCGGGCTACGACACAGTCGAGACTGCAAACACACTCGTCGGGTACGAGTTCGGGCTACCGGAAGAGCAACGGGTGCAGCTTCCCAGTGATGAGTTTTACGACTGGGAATTGGAAGGATGCTCAGTTGAAACTGCCGGAGGGGCCGCGATCGGTAAAGTGCGCGAGGTTATGAGAACAGGCGGCGTTGAGTTGCTGGTTGTTACGGACGACGCTCGACGAGAACAATTCATTCCGATGACTCAGTCAATTGTGATAGACGTCGATGTGGCGGGAAAAAAGATTTTGATTGATCCGCCAGAGGGCCTGTTGGATTTGTAGTCGTCTTTGAAATGCACCGTGTTGCGCTTCGATATCATTACGATTTTCCCCGAGTTTTTTCGCGAAGCGTTTGATTACGGCATTATTCGTAGGGCTCGCGCAGCCGGGTTGGTTGAGACCAAAGCGCACGACCTGCGCGGATGGACGACGGATAAGCATCACATCGTTGATGACCGGCCGTTCGGCGGCGGTGAGGGCATGGTGCTAAAGCCCGAACCAATCTTTGCGGCAGTTCGGGAGCTGACTGGGGCCAGCGATCGTAGCGATTATTCGCCTGAAACGCGGGTGGTGTTGTTGTCGCCGCAAGGAACAGTTTTTAGACAGGAACTTGCGCAAGATCTTTCAAGGAATGCGTCGCACATAGTTTTGATTTGCGGTCGTTACGAAGGCGTTGACGAGCGGGTTTCTGAGGCGCTGGTTACGGATGAGATATCGATTGGCGATTACGTCTTATCCGGAGGCGAGCCGGCTGCAGTGGTCGTGATTGATGCGCTGGTTCGATTGTTGCCGGGAGCTTTAGGTAACGAAACCTCAGCAACAAACGAGTCATTCGCAGAAGGATTGTTGGACCATCCGCAATATACGCGCCCGACGGAGTTTGAGGGGTTGAATGTGCCGGATGTATTGTTGACGGGGAATCATGGAGAAATCGCGCGCTGGCGGCGCGAGGCTGCGCTGAAAAAAACGCAGCAGAATCGCCCGGATCTTTTGAAATAGTACTTTGTTTGGAGTTTGTCTTCCGAGACGCAAGCCAAGGCTTAGACTCTAAACTTCGAGAATCCTAGTTGGAGTAATGAGATGAACAGACTAGACAGCATTGAGCAAACGCAATTGCGAAACAACATTCCTGATTTTCAACCGGGCGATACGGTGCGAGTCCACGTTCGTATTAAAGAATCGGAAACCAAAGAGCGTCTACAGGCGTTTGAAGGCGTCGTCATTGCACGGAAGCATGGTGGAGCACGGGAAACGATCACAGTGCGCAAGACGAGCTTCGGTGTGGGTGTGGAGAGAATCTTTCCGCTTCACGCCACCATCGTTGACCACATTGACCTGGTGAAGAGAGGTCGAGTGCGCCGTGCAAAACTCTACTATCTTCGCGGGTTGCGTGGTAAAGCTGCGCGCATTCGTGAACGCGACACGCGCGGCCAACAAACCGGCGATTCACAAGCATCTGCTGCGGCCAAGAAATAGTTCGCGCTTGCCCGCTGCATCTGGTCTCCGGCGTCTGAGTTGGACGACTCCGGAACAAATCCCCCTATTCATTCCTCTAGTCGTTAAACTAAACTCCTCACTAGATCACTCATTATCGGTTAGGAGTCGCGGCCTACTTGCGTATTGCCATTGACGCCCATTCGGTTGGGACTGGACTCGGCGGTAACGAAACCTACGCGACAAATCTGATCGAGGCGCTTGCTGACGTTGACTCTTCAAACCAGTATACGGTTTACGTTACTACACGAGAGGCCAGGGAACGGTTCAGCAATAGATGGCCCAACTTCACTGTCCGCTCCACACGACCGCACACACCGCTGATCCGTATCCCGCTCACTCTAAGCGCTGAGATTCGTCGACGTCCGGTGGACGTGCTTCATGTGCAATACACCGCGCCTCTTCTCGTGCCGTGCCCGGTTGTTGCCACGATACACGACCTCGCATTTGAGCATTTGCCGGAAACCTTCAAGCGCCGAAGCTGGATGCAAATGCGTATGACCGTGCGACACACTGCAAAGACGGCTGCACACATCATCACGGGTTCTGAGTTTTCGCGTCAGGACATCATTGACACCTACAAGGTTTCACCCTCTCGTATTACCGTCACCCCAGAGGCAGCTCCTGCCGTTTTCGCGCCCGCCAATCAAGCAGAAATAGAACGGGTGCGACGCGCTTATGGAATTGATGATGAATATGTTTTGGCCGTCGGCTCGATCCAGCCGCGCAAAAATCTCGTGCGGTTGATGGCGGCGTACTCACACTTGCGACGACGTAGTCCGCAGGCTAAGCTTCCGCGACTCGTTCTGGTTGGCAAATGTGCCTGGCTGTACAACGAGACGCTGCGCAGTATCGATGAACTTGAACTGCAGAAATCAGTGACCTTAACGGGCTACGTCCCGGAGTCTGATTTACCTGGTCTTTATTCAGGCGCGCTCTGCTTTGTGTACCCGTCGTATTTCGAAGGGTTTGGTTTGCCGCCGCTGGAAGCGATGAAATGCGGAGCCGCGGTTATCGTTGGCAACAAAACCAGCCTGCCTGAAGTGGTGGGTGATGCGGCTGTGCTTGTGGATCCGTTTGACGTGAGTGCTATCGGCTCTGCTATCGAGAGCGTAATAACGGATTCCTCGCTACGGGCCTCGCTTCAAGCAAAGGGCCTGGAAAGAGCTAAGCTTTTTGACTGGCGAGAGACTGCTCGCAAGACCCTGGCTATCTATGAAAAGGTAGTTTGCGAGAATAGTTGAGCTTTACAATCTGAACACAGTGCTTTTGAGGTAGTCCTTCGCGTTTATGCGCATCGCAATAATCGGAACACGCGGTATACCAGCCAGCTACGGCGGTTTCGAAACCTTTGCTGAACATCTCTCAACGCGGCTGGTTGCCCGGGGTCATTCCGTCACCGTGTATGGGCGTACACACTACGTGTCGCCTCGCCAGCTGGAATTCCACGGCGTTCAACTAAAAATTCTGCCGACAATTCGCCACAAATATTTAGATACGGTCATTCATAGTTTCCTGTCGGCCGTACATGCCGTGTCGTCTCGATTTGACGCAGTGCTGATTTGCAACGCCGCCAACGCGCCGTTCATTCCAATCTTGCGAGCGACCGGCACGCCGGTCGCAATCAACGTCGACGGTCTCGAGCACAAGCGGAAGAAGTGGGGCTGGCTGGGTCGATGCTACTACTTGCTCGCGGAGCGTTTGTCGACCATCCTGCCAAACGTGATCATCACAGATGCACAGGTGATCCAGGATTACTACGTTACCCGTTACAACACAGCTTCGAAAATGATCGCGTATGGCTCCGAAGTGGAACGCAGACCCGACCGCGAGAGTGTGCGGAAATGGCGAGCTGAGCCAAATCGGTATGTCCTATACGTATCGCGGCTCGAGCCGGAGAATAACGCGCACCTGGTAATTGACGCGTTCAAAAAAGTTCGAACCGCGTATCGGTTATTAGTTGTCGGCGATGCCCCATACGCTCGCGAGTACATCAATGACCTGAAGGCGCGCGCTCGCGGGGATAAACGAATAGTGTTTACAGGCTTCGTGTTTGGTCAGGACTATCGTGCACTGCAGCAGAATGCCTATTGCTACGTGCATGCAACCGAAGTCGGCGGGACCCATCCGGCGCTGTTGGAAGCGATGGGTTATGGGAACTGCGTGTTGACGCTCGCCACACCGGAGAACCTGGAGGTCGTAGGAGAAGCCGGAATCCCCTATGCCGACGAGATCGATTTGACTGAAAAGCTTCAACGCGTTTTGCGTGACGGATCGCTCGTCCAGAGCTATCGCCATCGTGCGCAACTGCGTGTGCAGAAACATTACGATTGGGAACGCGTTGTCGATCAGTATGAAAAGTTGTTTGCCGAAATGGCTGGAATCAGCCTCGCAGTCGCTTCGAGCAGTACTATGCCGTCATCGGTTGAAGACCCTTCGAGAGAAGTAAGCTCACTTTCCGCGAAATAATCTCACAAGAAAGCTACGTAAAGAGATGTGCCCCGCCAATCGATTAAGACTTGGCGGGGCAACTGTCCGGCAGGTTCGGGTAAATTCGGGTGGCTATGGCAAAGAACTGAGAATCGTCACTTACGGCCGATCCCGTGAAACCAGGCGGTGCGTTTTAGCGGGTGAGATAAAGCCACGCGGTACAAAATTAAAAAAGAAAACCGCGAACCCAGAAAGCACCAAATTGGCAGGCTTTTTTGCAAAAGTGCCAAATTATCAAATTGAATCTGCTGAGTCAGTGTGTGAAATTATACGTAAAAGCCGTGACATGTCAAGGACATTCTTAACCATTTCGCAAAACTTCTGTAACACTTGCTCAGAGTTCTCTATTCGCCAGAGCGTGTCTGGGAGAGTCGTAGGGCCTGCCGGCGCACGGCCTCCGACACATTTCGGTTTTGCGTCAGGTTCTTGAGGTCTTTGGTACGGATGCGCGGGAGAGTGCCAATCACGGTAGGAATCGGAGTCTTGGGATTGCGAACCAGGTTATGAATTATTGGATACGAACGAGCCCAGGAGCGATTCAAAGAGATGAGGCGCAGCACTTCGTCTGAGACTGTTCTCATCGCTGCGATATTCTCCACCTCCTGGTCTGTAACTCGCGGATTATGGATCACGGCTGCGGCCACGACGCGATTAGAGTCGCGAACTAATATGCTGCGCGCCTCGCGGTCACCCTTCATGGCCAGCTTCATGCGGTCTTTTGCATTCATGAACATGAGGCGTCGAATCAGAGATACGCGTTCAGGTGGAACCTCGCCGAGTTCTCTTTGCTCAAACTCGATTATCCGCTTGACGTTTGCCGCGTGCTGTTCCGGCGTTTCGGCCGCGAGTTCTTCATACCGTTCAGAGGGCAACCAGGAGTTATCAAGATCGGCATCGGAGACTTCGATGTGGGAGGCAATCAACCAGGCATCGTCAGCGCTGAATCCCGCTCCCAATTCAGCACTTTCAAAGAACTCGGCCGCAGCGGTCTTTCCTCTGGCCCTTAGTTCTTGAGCAATCTGTTGTGCGCCACGTTCCTTTTCGAAAAACTCCCGCTTTGTTTCCCGTGCCCGGCGTTCGGCTTCAGCGGTGCGGGCAGTGTTCTCCAGGATCTCATCAATGATTCTGGGAAACCTCACGAGCCGCTGCTGATTCATTGAAATCAATTCCAGCAACGAGCCTTCGGAAGTTGCCGCGGCCAATTCAGCGATGGCTTGATCAGAGGTGTTTCCGTTAAGGATTACAGCTTCATGGATTTGGTGCCCGTTGGTTGAGACAGCCAGATATTCCAGCACCGCCGGAGAGGTCTCGTCGCTCTTGGCAGCGGCCAATAACTCGTCAGCATCCTGTGATGCCAGGGTTTCGCGAGCTGATTCGGCAATTTCGCTATCCTCAACTCGCCTCAGCGCAACCAGCACTTCCAACAGTTCAGCTTGCTGAAGTGGTAGTAAACCACTGGCCGCGGCGAGCCTCGCTTGGTGCGGAGCTGTGCCGTCAATGATGGCGCGAACTACTGGATTAGTTGATTGGATGATGGAACTCATTCAGGAAGAACCGGCGCCCTATCGTACCGGTAACTCAGTTTACTCTAAAGGCGTTACGTTCTTCAGTACAAAAACCAGGGAGACTTGGCTGTCTGAACGTTTTGAGGTGGGGTGAAACTGAACGACTTGCGCAGTGGTACCCTAAAAACAAAACTCGTTACGCACCATGACACTTCTTATATTTCTTGCCTGAGCCGCAGGGACAAGGTTCATTACGGCCGACTTTCGGTTGGTCACGAACCACCGTCTTGACCTTTCCATCTTCTTCGCCTGCAGCCGCAGCCCCCTGATTCGGCCCCGTGAAAGTCATCGAGGTAGGACGGCGTGGCAAGCGGCGTTGTCGGAGAGCTTCGGGCGGCTGTTCGGCGACAACTTGCAGATTGAACAGCGATCGGATGGTCGTCGTGTCTATCCGGTCGAGCATCTCCTGGAACAGATCGAAACTCTGTTTCTTGTACTCCACCAGAGGATCCTTCTGCCCGTAGCCAACCAGCCCGATACCCTGCTTCAGATGATCGAGCGACAGAAGGTGGTCTTTCCATTGCGCGTCGATAATGTTGAGCATGATGATGCGCTCGTACGTGCGCATCGCTTCCGGTCCAATCTGCTGTTCCTTATGGGCATACTTGACCTTCAGCTTTTCCCAGATAACGTCGGTCACTTCCGGTGAAGTGAAATTCCCAAAGTTGATTCCTTCGGAGTCCGTATCAAGGTCATAGATAGTCTTGATTTGAATCTTGTAGTTGTCCGTGTCCCAATCATCCGGCGACGCGTCCGGGTTCAGATATTGCTTCGTGAGATCGGAGAGCAGGTCATAAGCAACTCCCGAAGACGGCGGATCGCCCATCAAGTAATCGCGTTGATCCGGCTCTTCCATCAACTGGCGGCGCAAGCCATAGATCGTCTCGCGCTGTTTGTTCATGACGTCGTCGTATTCCAGCAGGTGTTTGCGGGATTCGAAATTGCGACCTTCGACTGACTTCTGCGCCGATTCAATCCGCTTAGAAACCATTTTTGACTCGATGGCTGTGCCCTCTTCCATTCCCAGCCGCTGCATCAAGGCTTTGACCTTGTCGCCTGCAAAGATGCGCATCAGGTCGTCTTCAAGCGAAAGGAAAAATCGCGACGAGCCTGGGTCGCCCTGGCGGCCGGCGCGTCCACGGAGCTGGTTGTCGATGCGGCGCGATTCGTGCCGTTCGGTTCCGAGAATGTGGAGGCCGCCAATCTGGACCACTTCCCTGTGTTCCGCCTCGACGATTCTTTTAGCGCGGGCGAATGCATCGTTCCACTGTTCCTCTGTGGATTCGTCAGGATCTATTTCTTCCTTCTTCAGAAACTCTCGCGCCATGAAATCCGGATTACCGCCCAGCAAAATGTCAGTACCGCGTCCCGCCATGTTAGTGGCGATAGTGACGGCGCCCTTACGCCCGGCTTGAGCGACTATCTCTGCTTCGCGCTCATGATATTTCGCGTTCAAGACGTTATGCGGCACAGATTCACGCTGGAGCCGGCGCGCAATCAGTTCAGAATTCTCAACTGAAACTGTACCGACCAGAGTCGGTTGTCCCCTCTCGTGGCAATCTTTTATTTCTTCGATGACGGCTGTCCACTTCTCCGGCAAAGTGCGGTAGATCACGTCGGAAAAATCGCTGCGGACCATTGGCATGTGGGTTGGAATAACAATTACATCCAGCTTGTAGGTCGAATGAAACTCAGCCGCTTCCGTTTCCGCCGTACCGGTCATGCCGGACAGCTTTTCATACAAACGAAAATAGTTTTGCAGCGTGATGGTGGCGAGGGTTTGATTCTCCTTCTCGATCTTCACGCCCTCTTTCGCTTCTACCGCCTGGTGCAATCCGTCCGACCAGCGGCGACCTTTCATTAAGCGCCCGGTGAAGTCGTCAACGATAATAACTTCGCCATCCTGCACCACGTATTGATGGTCGAGCCGGTAAAGCGTGTGCGCCTTCAGCGCCTGCTCCACGCAGTGAAGCAACTCCATATTTGAAGGATCGTAAAGATTCCCCACACCCAACAGCCGCTCGGCTTTATCCACACCCTCTTCCGTCAGCACAGCAGTGTGTTGTTTTTCGTCCACCACGTATTCGCCGGTTTTCTTACCGTCAACCTCTTCGCCTTTTTTCAGTTGCGGGATGATGGCGTCGGCTTTGTAGTACTTGTCGGTGGCTTCATCTGATGGTCCGGAAATAATCAGCGGTGTTCGGGCTTCATCTATCAGAATGGAAACAACTTCGTCGACGACGGCGAAATAGTGGCCTCGCTGCACGCAGGTAGCGAGGACAAACTT
>JALZOO010000062.1 GCA_030913905.1 Acidobacteriota bacterium | reverse complement strand
GCCAAAAACTCGCCGGCTACGATGTGAGGTCGTTGATCAAATATCAATCGTGACAGTAGCTAGTCTGGAGTCTTCAGTCTCCAGTCTCCAGTCTTGAGTCGCCAGAGGAGTACAAGATATTTAGTGGAAGACAACAATGCTCTGCTCGAAACCGCGGACTGAAGACTGGGGACTGGCGACTGCCGACTGGCGACGGCGGACTGCCGACTGGAGACTGGCGACTGATTGGTTTACGATTTACTTTCTTTTTGTGCTCCCGTAGCTCAGCTGCATAGAGCGTCCGCCTCCTAAGCGGAAGGTCGCGCGTTGGAATCGCGCCGGGGGCACCATATCTTTTTTTCACAGTTCAGCTAGTTGCGCTGAGCCCGGGCCGAAGTTGTAGATCGAGGTTCGCGGGTTGCTTAACGCCGAGCATTGAGTTCTTCCGGCGGAAGCCCCCTTGACAAGCCTGTTGAAGGTTGTTATACACAGGCCTTCTCAGATTCCTTACCCACGTAAGTCCGCCTTTCTAAGAATATCCTTTCCGAAAGTCGGGTTTATTCACTCTTGACAAGATCGGCGGCCGAGCCGATCACGGAGGTTCCTCAATGAAAAGTCTAAAGTTTTTCGCGGCCATCAGTTTGGCTGCGCTAATAGTCACCGCAATCCAGGTCACGACACAGGCCCAGGCCGGTGGCGATGCAAAAGGCTTCGCCAGCATTAGTTCCGGAGGTTCGAGTGTCAGATTTGACGTTAGGGTTCAACATTCAGGCATAACCCTCACCATCGCGGCACCCGATGGCAGAGTGTTTAGCAAAGAGTACAAAGGGGGTGCCTCACTCGATTTTTCCATTACGGATGAGCAAGGTGAGAGATTACCCGACGGGATTTACAGTTATGAGTTGCGACTAGCCCCTGTCTTATCGTCCGCAGCTAAAGCCAAGTTAAAGGAGGCACGCGGTAAAGACGATGAAGCAGAGGCCGTGCGGGCGGCACGCAAACGCGGGTTAGTTCAGCCACTCATCGAGTCAGGAAATTTTGCGATTCAAAACGGTGCAGTTGTTGTCCCTGGCGCCACCGAAGAAGCGGCTGCCCGAAGTGTCAGTAAAGTTACAGGGCATCTGCGGCTGTCTGGCGCCGCATCCGCCGCACAATTCAAGCTCCGGCAGCAACACCATCTTTCTCTCAACGCTATGCCCGATCAGGTGATTCCCGACGATCTAATCGTTCAGGGCAGCGCCTGCGTCGGGCTCGATTGTGTCAATGGCGAAGTCTTCGACTTTGACACGATTCGCATGAAAGAAAACAACACACGGCTGCAGTTCAACGACACAAGTACCGCAGCGGGCTTCCCAACCAACAACTGGCAGATAAGGGCGAACAGCTCAGCTAGTGGCGGCGCCAGTTTTTTGGCGTTCGTAGATCAGGGCGCCACAGGCACTTCAGAAACCGGAACGATTGTATTGGAAGTCGACGCGGGTGCACCGGCCAACGCGCTCAAGGTGAGTAGCACAGGCAGAGTCGGACTCAGGACAGCCACCCCAGTGTTAGATCTGCACATTACGACCAGCGATACGCCCGCGCATCGACTCGAACAGACTAATGCGGGCGGTTTTACAGCTCAAACGTGGGACGTGGCGGGCAATGAAGCCAACTTCTTCGTACGCGATGTCACTGGCGGCTCGCGACTGCCTTTTCGCATCCGGCCCGGTGCGCCAACCAGTTCGCTCGACATCAGCGCCAGCGGCAATGTCGGCGTTGGCACGGCGAGTCCTTCCAAAAAGCTTTCTGTTACAACGAGCGTTGCGGGGGATGGCATCCTTGTTACCAGCAGCGCGGCAGGCAGCGGCGCAGCCGTTGACCTCACCAGCACCGATACGGGAGGGGTGACCTGGCGTGCACAGTCGCTTGGGAACGTCGCCGGTCGTGTCGGCAACTTCAGCTTGGTTCAGGTTGGTCTAAACACGGCTATCGAAATCCAAAAAACAACTCTCAACGTCGGGATCGGGACGACATCGCCCACTGCTCTGTTATCTGTCAACGGAACCGCCAACAAGCCGGGTGGTGGATCGTGGGATGTCTTTTCTGATGAGCGGTTGAAGAACATCAAGGGAGGTTTCCGAAGCGGACTCAGCGCCGTCATGCGGTTGCAGCCGCTCCGCTACGAGTACAAGTCGAACAATGCTCTCGGGCTCAAATCAGAAGGAGAACACGTCGGCTTTGGTGCCCAGACGTTGCAGAAAATCATTCCGGAAGCCGTCACCAAAAATGCAGACGGTTACCTGATGGTTAACAACGATCCAATCATCTGGACCATGCTCAACGCCATTAAAGAGCAACAGAAAGAGATTGAACAACTGAAAGGCCAAGTTCGGCATTTGCGGGCAGCGCGCAAGCGCCGGTAGGACTCACTGCTTCTTGTCTATTGAGGCCACGTGACTAGACACGTGGCCTCTTTCTATCTAAACCTCCAGAAACTTAGCGCGGTGTTTCGGCTCCGGCAGCATGCACGAGTCGTATTTTCCGAAGACACGATAACGATTACGAGCCACAATTCCGTACGCGCCATCGCGCAATACTCTCGGTAGGATGTGCCCTACACTACCCAGCTTCCATATCCCGCCAAGTTGAGCCAGCAGATAAAGGATTGCGTCGGAGCGCGACAACAGGCGCTCGGTCGGCTGACCGTAGTCGACGACCACGTAGACGGTGTCGAGATCGTGAGGGTCGGCGCCATGTCTCAGCAAAACGGCCGCAGCGAAATTGCTTTGAAGCGACGCGAACCGAAGTCGATCGTGCGTGTCACGCTTCAATAAAAATTGATTGAGACGATTGCAGAGTCCGCAAACGCCGTCATAGAGAACAATCGGGTTGGATTCAGCCAGGGCCACGGTCTAAGTTAACCAAATTATGGCTCGGGAGTCGAAAGCAGATAGACTGCAAACGAAGCCAGCCAATGCTCACCCGCATAATCACCACTTGCTACATTGGCGAGCGCGTCGCTGGTGTGGGCCCGCGCGGAGGCGGTGAGTACCCTTCTCGCCGGACTATTTCGAGGAAGTGACGCAGCAATCGAACGCATACACCAGGCGCGGCTCAGGTTCAGTCCATCCAGGTGCACAAGTTTTGGATCACTGCGATCGGTGACAACGGCGGGTTGAAGCAGCGTCTTCGGTGCACCTGCTGAAAGTTGTGGCAGGAACCGTCCGAACCAGCGACGAAAGTCCGCCGCCGGCAAAACCCGGCGCATGAGATCTGCCTCCATTAACGCCGGCGAAAAAAAGTCTTCACCGCCCGGCTCCCATGCTGCTGGATAATTCTTATCATTGCCGAAATAAGTGCGGCTGCGTTCGCTAATCAAGTCCGCGAGTTTTGTGTTGCCCACCGTCTTCGAGTAATCAAGCGCGAATGCCAGGCCAAACGCGGTGTTTGGATGAACGCCGGTACGAATTGGATAGTTCTGTTTCGGAAGGAATGCGAGGTAGCGCTCGATCAGAGCATTGACCAGCGGCTGCAGATTCCCGGACCACGTCTTCCCATCGGCGTCGTTCCACAACGAAAGCTCTTCCGCCAGCTTCAGCAACCACGCCCATCCATAGGTTCGTTCAAACGACTGGCGATTGGGCTGTTTCAAATATGCCGTCTCAACCGAAATGTTTTCCGCACTCAGGTTTGCACCCAACGCTCTGCGAATGTCCTGACCTTCGTTCAGCGTTGGATACATTCTCAGCAGCCGCACCAGCATCCAGTGGCCGTGAACCGACGAATGCCAGTCGTAGCAGCCATAGAAAGCCGGATGCAGCGCCTTCGGACTTTGCACATCACTCGTGTCGTTCATCACGTGTTCGGGCTTGTTCGGAAATTCCTTCGCCACACACTTCAGCGCCAGGCGAGCGAAGTGTGAAGCTTCGGCTTCAGTTAACGACGATTTGAGTTCAACCTTACGAACCTGCGCATCGGCTTGAAATGCGTGTGAGACGGACAACGTTAAGACGACGACGGCTAAAGTTAGCTTCAACATTGCTCTTCCGTTCTTCTTCGACAGGATTAACAAGATGAACAAGATTGAGACGCTTAATGCGGATTATGCTCTGCCAGGTTCATTAATCCAGTTAATCTTGTTAATCCTGTCTGGTAGCCGTTTCAGTATCAATATCTATGCGACGGCCGCCCGATGTGGATGTGCGGGCCGGTGGCTGTACCTGGAATAGCTGCGCGAAAGGCCAGAAAAGGGATCCCGTTAATCCGCAAAAAGTTTAGCAGTGCCTGACCCTCCGGCCCATCCGGGTGGAGAGATACGTCTATCGAATTGCGGTGGTCGAGGCGCCAGCGATCGTGGATTGCGCCCTGCCC
>JALZOO010000040.1 GCA_030913905.1 Acidobacteriota bacterium | reverse complement strand
GCGGAAGGTGTTTCCACCTTCCGCACATTGATTGCCACCTGTTCTGACTAATTTGCCGGCGGCGGGGCGGGCGGCTTCGGGGCACGCTTCTTTGGTTTTGGTTTGACGGCCATCTGCGGTTTGGGAGTCCAGAACTCGGAATCCATGGCGGCAAATGACTTCTCTACATAGCTCATACTCGGGGCAACCGCATACGCGCTAACTTCGCTCGACATGATTATCTCGCGAACAGCTTTGTCGGCGTCTTTTCTTTGATCCTCGGTCATTGCGGCTCGTACTCTTTGACCTATCGGGTCGTCCAGCTCAGCCAGCGATTTCATTGGCCTGAAAATCATGTACGTTCCAGCCGGTGCTCCCGCGGATACCTGAAACACTGCCACATGCAGGTTTTCAACTTTCGCTTTTTGACGGGCCACGTTGATCACCTTCTGTACATATTCGTTGTAAGCCGCGTCAAAGCCGGGACGAATGCGAGTCGTCGTGATCATGAAGTAACGCATCTGCGCGATATTTACGCCGGGGTTAAAGCTTAGTTCCGGCCGGTACATGGCCCATATGTCACGCATCGAGTTGTGCATCGCGGGAGCTTCTTTGTCGAGCGCGTCCAGCTTTACTCTCGTGCTGCCGTTGGCTGCACCCAACTTCATATCCGTTGCCTTGTTGATCCCTTCAATCTGTGCGAAAGAGTCGACAGGCGTAACGTAAATAACCTCATTCTCGTTGCCGGCAACGGGAACCAACGCAATGCGATGGTTTGGTGTTTGGAGTTGATTGAAAATGCTTGCGAAATCTGCTGAGTGTCTGTTGTGCGCCGGCATCATTCCGGGCTTAATTTCTTCGCGCACGATCAGTAATCCTTTGGGGGGACCCGTCCGCTCGGGCGCCTGGGCAAACAGGGAAAACGCGGAAACCAGCGTAACAACTACTGCGAACAGGAGAGACTTCCTCATACTAAATACCTCCAGGTTGGGGTTAACATTTGATTTGATTTCGTAGTCCGTTCTTTAGAGCAAACAGAAACTACGGGTTGCGGCTCTTGAACAAATTTGTCAGGAGTGCGGCGTTAGAAACTGCAAATGATCTAACGTGCGAGGTGAAAGCCGGCGGATTGTGGTGCCTATTTCCGCTGAAAATGGTTCGAGCGCCGGAAAGATACGACTAACGTTGAGGCATGTCAATGGTGAGATGCTGTGCGTAGACGCAAGAAGTCCGGAGTTCAACCTTCAGGTTGTTGTGGGTTGCGAGCACTTTGCAGAAATTCTTCAATCAGTCAGCGCGGAGACGGTATCAGAACCGGGAGCGATAGCGACCGGGTTACCTCTAGCGAAAGGGGATTGTATTTGTTGACATTTATTCGCGTAGCTTATGTCCAAGCGACCCGGTCGCTATCGCTCCCGGTTCTGATACCGACAAGCGAACCTTCAACTCTAGACTGATTGAGCGAGATGGGTGCTCACGAGGAGCCGCCGCCCGTAAGGTTCTTACCGCATCGATTACAAAAGCGTGCGGAGTTTTCTCTTTGGGTTGTGCCGCATGAGGGACACTGACGCGCGATCAGGAGATTCGCGCCACAGGAAGTACAGAACTCAGAATCCGGATTGTTTGCCGAACCACAATTTCCACAACGACCCGGCAGGGGAGGAACGTAGCCGCCTGCCTGCCGGGCGATGTGGCGTTCGATCATTTTCCATGCATCCTCAGTCAGTTTGTACTGCCAGTAAGCCCCAAGAGCCGGCAGCGCTACCAGCAGACCCGCGGACAGTATTATCGCCACGGCGGCGACGGCTGCCTTGTCAAACCACTTCTGCATGCCAATCTCTACTCGTGTGCCGCCCGCTTCCGGAGTGATCCTAATGGTCAATGCCGCGGACAGGCCCGCGAGGTCGCGCAACGTGCTAGACTTTCGCGCCTGGAGAATCGTGGTAGTGGTTACTTGCATGGTCTGCACTTCGAAGTCCTGATCGAAGAGACTACGAAGTTCAAGTGTTAGCTTCGAGACGTCGGCTTCAACGCCGGGGTAATATCTGCTATCCATTGGCAATCCTTTCGCGCTCTATTCTACGGATTATAGAATGCGAATGTTCACACAAAAGCTAATCTGACCCAGGCTTAAGTTCGTCATAATCTGCGCAGGGAGAGATTGCATTGAGCACAACACGTACGCTGATTGCCGCGCTATTGTCCGTTCTTCTCCTTTCGTCCGCCACCATCCAGACGGGGTTATCGCAAGCTGCACCGGAAGCTAATCTCGATGGCTTCACGTCTGAGCGCTCCCGGAACCAGCGTCGCTGGGAAGAGGAGTTTCGCCGCGTGCCGTCTCGAGATTCAGCACGCGAGCACTTGCGGCGCTTAACTATTGAGCCTCATGTCGCCGGGACCAAAGAAGACTACGCCACGGCTGTTTACGTCCGCGACCAGATTCGAAGTTACGGCATTCCCTCGGAGCTCAAAGAATATGAGGTGTTGCTGCCATATCCGAAGCAGCCGGCCATCGTTGAGTTGGTTATGGGGCGTCGAATAGAAAGACTGACCGCGCGAGAGCCGGTCATTCCACAGGATCCCTCTTCGTCTAACCCGAAAATCATTCCGCTCTTCAACGCCTACAGTCCCAGCGCGGATCTGACTGCGCAGCTCGTTTATGTCAATTACGGATTGCCGCCGGACTACGAGGCCTTAAAGAAACTCGGCGTTAGCGTTAAAGGAAAAATTGCGATAGCGCGTTATGGCAACTCGTTTCGCGGTGTGAAAGCAAAAGTGGCCGAAGAAAATGGCGCCGCCGGTCTGATCATCTATTCGGATCCGGCTGACGATGGCTACGTGCAGGGCGACGTCTATCCGAAAGGGCCATGGCGCCCGCCAATGTCAGGACAACGTGGATCGGTTCAGTTCAGTTTCCAGCAACCTGGCGATCCGTTAACGCCGGGGAAGCCGTCGATCCCTGGGGTGCCGAGAATCAAGCTTGAGGAAGCGACCGGAGTGCCGCGCATTCCGGTGCAACCTCTCTCGTATGGAGAGGCGAGACGCTTGCTGGAACCTCTGCGTGGGCCAGTTCGGCCTAAAGGTTTTCAGGGCGGCCTGCCGTTTCCTTATCACGTGGGAGGAACAGAGCATGTCCGCGTCCACCTAAAAACGCAGATGGACTTCCAGGTACGAAAGATTTGGAATGTGATTTCGCGGATTGACGGCACCGACGAGAAAGATCGTTGGGTTGTCATGGGCAATCATCGCGACGCCTGGACGTTTGGCGCTGTCGATCCAAACAGCGGTACTACTGCGATGCTGGAGGCTGCGCGTGGATTTGCATCGTTGCTCAAGCAGGGTTGGAAACCGCGTCGCACGATTTTACTGTGCAGTTGGGACGGGGAAGAGTTTGGGTTAATCGGGTCAACAGAGTGGGTCGAAGAATACACAGACGAGCTGAGACAGAAGGCGGTCGCTTACTTGAACATGGATTCAGCAGTTTCCGGTCCAAACTTCAGCGCCTCTGCAGTGCCCTCCATGTGGAAACTTATTCGAAGTGTGACGCGCGATATTCGAGACCCGAACGGAAAAACTGTCTACCAGCAATGGCAGGATCGCGCGCGCGAAGAGCGACCGGATCCTGAACTCACAGATGCCGAACTTGGAACCGACACGCGAATTGCTGAAGCTCGAATTGGCGCGCTTGGTTCAGGATCCGATTTCACGCCATTCCTACAGCACGTAGGCATTCCCTCTACTGATTTAGGTTTTGGTGGCAACTATGGTGTGTATCACTCCGCCTATGACACCTTTTACTGGATGAGTCACTTCGGCGATCCGGCTTTTGCCTATCACGCGACCGCCGCACAGTTATGGGGAACCATGGCTTTGCGTCTTGCGGAAGCGGACGGGCTGCCGTTCGACTACCGCGATTACGCGGCGCAGATTCGAGACTACTTTAACGAGAGCCTCAAAACAGCGAAGCGCAGAAACCTGTCTACGGCTTTTGACGAAAAGGCGATGACAGATGCGATACACGATTTCGCAGACGAAGCTGAACAACTGGAAAAGGCAAGACAAAGCACGATTGCTGACGTCGAGCGCAGCCGGACGGAAGCAAACGATAGACATCCGCGCGCCGTGGCAAAACTTCAACGGATTAACGAAGCTCTGATAATGGTTGAAAGAGCTTTGACGGATCCGCGAGGGTTGCGCGGACGGTCGTGGTACGCGCATCAGATTTATGCGCCCGGCACCTACACCGGCTATGCGGCGCAGCCTCTACCCGATTTTCGTCAGGCGCTCGAAGATCGGAATCGCACTAACGTGAAAGAAGGGCTTGACCGAATTGTCGAGGCCTTAAAACGCGCCACCGAAGTAATGCGAAGAGGGAATGATTGAAAACGCGTTTCGTTTACGCGTCTCTAAATCGGGGATTACTCAGAATGGCGCTGAACAAGCAGTGAAAAAATCAGTTGGCGTTGCGGTATCAGAACCGGGAGCGGTAACGACCGGGTCCTGCTTGGCCAGCAGCCAGGCGAGCCAAAGCAACTAAAACAGTCCTCTTGGGTTAGAGTTGACCCGGTCGCTACCACCACCCCACGCGGGCTGCCCGCGCGGGGACCCCGGTCCGCTCCCGG
>JALZOO010000020.1 GCA_030913905.1 Acidobacteriota bacterium | reverse complement strand
AGGCTTTCATCGTCCTGCTGTTTCTCGCCGTGCTCCGCATTGTTCAGGATTACATTGTCTATCCGCGTTTGATTGGCCAGGGTATACATCTACACCCGCTGGCAGTGATTATCGCCATCCTTTCCGGTGCAGAGCTTGCCGGCGTGGCGGGGATTTTTCTCGCGATACCTGTGGTCGCGATCCTGACTGTCAGCTATCGTCACTGGCTGGAACATCGCGGCAGCGAAGGTTTGGCAGATCTACTGGAACCTACGCACGCCGAAGCACCGGCGCCTGCCGACGTGCTCTCCCCAAACCTGCAAGAGGAAGTTTCCGCGCAACCCGACTGACCATGGCGCCCAGACTAGGCGCGCTGTTCCATTAATTTAATGAAGCGTTGAAAATGATGCTCGGCGTCATGAGGCCCGGGCGCGGCTTCGGGATGATATTGGACGGAGATGATTGGCAACGTCTTGTGGCGCATGCCCTCGACGCATTGATCGTTGAGATTTACGTGAGTGACTTCAACATCTGCGGGCAAGCTGTCGGCGACGACTGCGAAACCATGATTATGTGAAGTGATTTCCACGCCACCTTCGCGCAAGTCCTTGACCGGCTGGTTGCCGCCGCGATGCCCAAAGACAAGCTTGAAAGTTTTTCCGCCCAGGGCACGCCCGAGTAACTGATGTCCAAAACAAATGCCGAAGGTAGGGACCTTCGCCTGGAAGAGACCCTTAATCTCTTCGACTTCGTTATTCATTGACGCGGGATCGCCTGGTCCATTCGACAGAAAAACCCCATCCGGCTTGAGTGCTAAAACTTCTGCGGAAGACGTTGAAGCGGGAACTACTGTGATTCGGCAACCCAACTGCGACAGCTCACGCAGTGAATTTCGCTTAACACCGAAGTCGTAACAGACCACGTGGAAGCGTTCGTCGCCTGCGGCGGCCACTTCGTAAGGTTGATTGGTTGTCACCACACTGGCCAGCTCGCGATTCTCCATGGCCGGAGACTGACGCGCTTTGGCAATCAAGCTCTCTTCATCCAGATCGGTCGACGAGATACAAGCCCGCATGGCGCCTTTGTCGCGGATGTGCCTGACTAGAGCGCGCGTGTCGATCCCTTCTATTGCCACTATGTTCCAGCGTTTGAGATACGCGTCCAGCGTTTCCTGAGCACGCCAACTGGAAGCCATACGGCTTGCCTCGCGCACAACGAAGCCTTCCACCCACGGTCGCGCAGATTCCTCGTCTTCGCTGTTCACGCCGTAGTTGCCAATCAGCGGATAGGTCATGCAGACGATTTGTCCGGCGTAAGAAGGATCGGTGAGCACCTCCTGATAACCAGTCATCGACGTATTGAAGACCATTTCGCCGCACGACTCGCCGTCAGCCGCCCACGAACGCCCGCGAAATGTGCGGCCATCTTCAAGAGCAAGCAAGGCGGGGTTTCTGTTGCCGTGTGCCATCGATGTGATTGTCCAGAGTCCAATGTCCAATCACCTAATATTGACTTTGGACTTTGGACTTTGGACTTACTACTGCTTACTGTCTGCTGCCGACTGCTTCCTGCCTACTGCCCTTCAGGAACTGCTGCGCTTCATTCAGCCACCGCTTATCGGCTCGGTACTTATAAGCCGGCGCCGTTTTGACTGCTTCAATACACGCCTGCATCGAGCTCGCGGCTTCGCGGCGATGGCCGAGTCCTGCATAGGCACGTCCCATCAAATAAAGCGCCTCGGGATCGGAAGGTCGGTTTTCAAGGAATCGTTCCAACGCATTCCGCGCGTCTTCATACTGGCCCGCAGCAAGGTACGTCGCTCCCACTTCGCGCCATACTTCGTGCTGGCTATGCGACTGATCGCGAGAAACAACCTGCTCAAAATTCCTGATGGCATCGGCGAATCGCTTCTGCGTGCGGGCTATGCGCCCCAGTTGATAGTGTGCATCGATCTCATCGTCGTCGATCTGAATAGCACGCTCGAAACGTTCTCGCGCCGCCTCCAGCTCCCCGCGCTGTTGATGAATCAGACCCAGATTGTAATGAGCTGAAGCATCGGCGGGGTTGAGAGTAGCCGCTTCCAGGTTTTGTTTGAACGACTCGCGTGAGCGTTGTGTGCGTGTAATCTCGGAAACATAACCTCGGAGCAGAAGAAAAACCATGAGTAGAAGAAATGGTGAAGCGAGAATCATTCCGGCGATCGGGATCAGCCTGAAAGCTGGAATCAAGAGTATCCCGCTTACCAGCACCACAATCACAGACTGTACCCCTGACAAACGAAACACAGCCCGTACTGCAATAATTGCCCACACACCAAAAATCGCCAGCAGAGCGATTACCGACAAGCCGGCAGCGAGTAGTTCTGCTCTGACAATTCCCTGTTCAAATGCCAGTAAGGCGTCCGGAGGAAGCTGACTCTTCTGCGCCAGCAGAGCCGCGAGCATCCTGTTTGCTAACGCTTGTTGCACCCCACTAAGCGTCGCAGCGATCGTCAGAATCGTGGTCATGAGGCTCGACGCCGCGAGTGCATAAAACATCGCAGACGCAAGCGCTCCATACTCCTGTTGAAGCAACAGCCGAAAGCTCCCGCGTCGCACAAAAACGTTGGATAAGAACAGGGTCAGTGGGCAAAACACCAGCGCTATGACAACAAGAGAACTACCAGCCTGGAGTATGACTGAGAAGATGGTGGCTGCATTACGTGGATTACCAAGGTATCCCAGGTAGATGAGGGTCAGGCAAAAGAAAAAGATGGCGTGAGCAATCAACGCCACCAGTGCTGAAGGCGCGAGTGAAGCTCGATCGCGCACTTCCCGCAGCCCGCGCACGGGCGCGTAAAAAATCATTGCCAGCAATCGTAACCAGTCAAATATGCTCAAATCAAAATCTCGTCCGCACTATCGTTCCTCAGAATTATCAGGCCATACCGGCGGGCTGGGCTGGTAAGACTGTGCCGGCCGCCCCACGGGCGTCAGATTTTCATGGTGAATCACGCTGGCCGAACTCAACGGCCAATAACGAAACAATGCTTTGCCGTAAACATACTTCTTGGGCACCAGCCCCCAAACGCGAGAGTCACTCGAATTGTCGCGATTGTCGCCCATCACGAAGTAGTAGTTTGGTCTCACGTAAACCGGCGCCTGACTCTTGAGTGATGCATTGAATCGCGGATCCAGATACGTCTCATCCAGGTCCGTGCCGTTTACGCGTACCACGCCTTCGTGCATTTCAATCGTGTCGCCCGGCAGCCCAACTACCCGCTTGATGTAGCTCTTGGAGGGATCGTCCGGGTACCAGAAAACCACAATATCGCCGCGCTCGACTTTCGGCGCCCAGCCATACTCATCGTAGTAAATCAACTTGTTAACAAAGATTCGTTCACCATCGTGAAGCCGCGGCAGCATCGAGGTGCCTTCGACTTTCACCGGTTGGACAATGAACACTACGACCAGCGCCGCAACCATTAGTGCAAAGACCAGGTCGCGAAACAGCAGCCGACCTTCCGCCCAAAGGCTGTGACGCGACGCCTGTTCCGGTCGATGAATTTGAATGTCTTTGTCGTCGTCAATGTGAATTCCGCCGAAAGGGGGTGGACGACGAGTTTTGATGCCAAACATATGAGCCGGTGTTCCGGCATTGCCTCCGTTCCAAACAAACTCGCTGCCCGCAGGCAACGATTGAGGTTAGCTTTCACCTCAGGCCTTGTCAAAGCGGGTTCTAGCATACAGGCCCGCTCATATCATAGTAATAATAAGTTGCCGGTCAATGGGTCTGAGTTGCTCGCGATGAGCTGCCCTCGTGTCTCTTCGAAGGCTCACGCGATCAACGGCTTAGACGGCCAGTGGTTGACAGTCTTCGCCGCGCGTCTCTATCATCGCTGCCTGCAAGTTCGCTGGAAAATTCCGCCATTGATACGCGAACGGAGGCTGAAGGCCGTGATCAAATTAGACATTATTAACCGGGTGGCCGAAAAAACGGGCGTCCCTAAAATGAAAGCCGAGCAGGCAGTGGACGCGCTCTTTCATTCCATGAAGGAAGCGTTGACCCGGGGCGAACGAATCGAATTGCGCGGCTTTGGCGTCTTCGTTGTAAAACCACGAAAACGTGGCGTCGGCCGCAACCCCAGGACGGGCGAAGAGGTGGCGATACCTTCCGGAAAAACGATCCGGTTCAAGCCAGGTAAAGATTTGCAGGTAAGTGCCGAAGCCGAGATTCACAGCGACTCGGATTCAGACAATGCGGAGGACACTGACTTCTAAAAACGTTTACAATCAGGTATGTAATCTTGAGAGGCTAGAGCTTGGACGTTGTGTCCTGCACTAGCCTCTAATGTCAACAGCAGCCATGTCCAAATCAATTGAAGCCATTCCACCGTTTGTCACGTCCAGAGAAGCGTCGGTTAGAACCCGCGCGGCGACTCCAACAGCCGGCGAATGGATCAAGCACTCGGCACTCTTTTTCATCACGTTTCTTACGACAACTTTCGCGGGAATTGTTTTAGCCGCACCACAGATAGACGTGCCTGAGCCGGCCACTTCCGGAGCGCTGGACTACGTTCTGTATGTTCCCAACTATTACCTGGCAATCGTTGGCGCGCTGACCTCTTTTGCAATTGCGCACCCCTCAGTACTATTCGCGGGACTGGCGTTTTCTTCGGCGCTGCTGGCGATACTGACCGCCCACGAGATGGGACATTATCTTTCCTGCAGGTATTACGGGGTCGATGCCACGCTGCCTTTCTTCATTCCGGCGCCGCCACTTTTCCTGGCCGGCACATTCGGCGCCTTCATAAAAATGAAGTCGCCAATACCGTCGCGGCGCGCATTGTTTGATATTGGGCTGGCAGGACCATTAGCGGGTTTCGTCGTACTGCTGCCGTTCGCGGCAATTGGATTGTTCACGCTGGAACAGGCACCGCCATCCGCTGGCTCGGTGGTAATTTTTAACGATCCTATATTGTTCCGAATGTTCGCAAAGTTTATTGGCGCGAATCTTGATAACGCCGCGCCTAATCCGTTTTACATGGCCTCCTGGATTGGCCTGCTTGTTACCAGCCTCAACCTGATGCCAGTGGGCCAACTCGACGGCGGTCACGGAACATTTGCGGTCTTTGGCCCACGAGCACACAAGCTCCTCGGACGCATCGCCTTCATCACGATGGCGACGATCGCAGTGCTGGGGTTTTTCTGGTATGGAAGCCCGAGTGGTTTTCTTTATACGGTGCTGCTGGCGATCATGTTGAAGGTACGTCACCCAGCGCCGGAGGTAATGGAACCCTTAGGCAAGGGTCGAATGATCGTGGCCGTGATTACGCTGATTGTTTTTGCGCTCTCCTTCTGGCCCTTTCCGATCATGCTGACCTGATGGCGAGCGCGTTGCCATTCACAAGCCGCGAACGGTACGGACGAGGCAATCCCTTAAACGGTTGCAGGCAACAAGCCTTTAATCTCTCGGACGACGCGGTTCACTTCGTCCTGGTCGGCAAGCGCGATCATGAAAAACTTGTAACCTTCGTGGAAACAAATCGCGCCGTTGGCAAACAACCAAACGCCCCCGAGAAACGGATTGCCTCCAACCAGCCAACTGACCGGCGCTCCCACGATGCCACCGCCCGAAGCAATCTGCGCCCACATCGCCGCGCCTGCGGCGCAACTAAATGCCCCAAGCAGAGGAGCCCCGACATACTTGGTAATGTTCCGCTCAAACTCCGCCTGTTTCTGTTCGGCTTCCGACAGTTTTCCCTGCGCGATTAACTCTTCTTTCTTGCGCAGGTAATCGTCAAACTGCTGGCTCAACTTCCGAACCCCGAAAATAGGCAAGGCCGAATGCGTTAGCCAGTGGGGGTGCGCGCCCAGCAATACCGCGTCCAAACCCGGCAGCGCTGCTCCAGCCCGTACACCCAGGATCAAAGAAAAGGAGACGACCGCCGCCTTTCCGGGGTTCTCTTTGACCCATTCCTTCGCTTTCAGAATCCCGGCCGTCGCGGCGCTGGATGCGCGCGTTACCTTCGCGCCGGTGTCGTAAACCTTTGAAGCGCGTTCGTAGTATCCCTTTGCGTCATCCAAAACTTCGCCGGCTTTCTTGCCCGCGTCGCCGGCGGCTTCGCGAATGATTTCCCCTGCTTTGCGGGCGCCGCGAGCGGCCTCGCCCGCGGCACGTCGCGCGGTGTCGCTAACGTCGCCGGTTTCATTCAGGCGCTCCGCTTCCCCACGGAGTTTTTCTGCTCCGGTCGAAAGCGTCTGAGCTCCCCGTTTGGCAGCCTCTCCGGCGGCGCGCGCGCCCTCGTCTACCAGGTCAGAGATCGCATATTTCTCGTCCAATTCCCGTGCTTTGCGACGCACCGTCTTTTGCCATTCGTCAATTGTGTCTTTGTAATCGGCCATTTCTTTAAGATCCTCTACCCACGGGCTAATCCCGCCTGCGTTCATCCTGTCGTTATTTACGTTCCAGGCGCCTTCGGAGTTCAATCCAACCCAGTTTCACACTTGATGGACCGTAAATGTTGCGCGCGAATCTGCCTCGTGTTAAAGTGCCACCATTCAATCGTCGTCCGCTGGGATTTATTAGCTCGCCCTATTTAAGCGTCGTACAATAGCTGAGAAGTTGCCGACCTCGGGTAGGTTCATCAGGGATTCCTTACGTTACCAGCATCTAACCAATTGGGCCACCGGGAGCCGTCACATCGTCAGTTCAAACCCAAGGACCTGTATCTCAAGTTCTACGAGTAACCCCCATGAGTGATAACGAAAAGAAATTGAAAACGCCTCGCTCGACACCCGCCATAACTTACGAAGATAGAATGCAGATGCTGCGACAGCTCGAGTTTAGCTCCAATCTCAGTGAACCGATTTTAGCAGAGTTTGCTGCATGTTCCGTTGTGATTGAGGCGCGCCGCCGCCGGTTTATCTACCGCGCGGGTGAACAAGCTGATGCTTTGTATGCGATCGTAAAAGGGCGAATCAAGCTTTGCCGCATCGAGCCGGAAACCGAGCGGGAGGCGGTGATCGACATACTGCCGCAGAGGTCGCTGTTTGGCGATTCAGCGCTCTACTCCACGGCCGGCCGAAGGGAAAACTGCGCGGTGGCTTATGAAAGCTGCACACTTCTGAAGATTCCGGCGGAACAATTCAAGGCAGTAATGGCGCAAGATCATCAGCTTCACAATTACACTCTGCGCCTCATCGGTCATCGTCTGGAACGCGCGGAACAGCGTTTGGCCGATTTTGCTTTGAACGCTATTCCTGCTCGCCTCGACAGGTTGCTGGCCGACTTTTCTCACCGCTACGGCGTGCTCGAATCAGAAGGAGTCCTCATCGACATTCCGCTGCCTCATCGTGAAATTGCTTCAATAGTAGGCTCCACGCGCGAGAGTGTTACCGTCCGCTTGAATGCCATGCGCCGCGAAGGCACGATCGAATTCGTCAATAGAAAAATTCTGATCAAGCGTCCTGAGTGGCTGATGCGTCCCGTTAGCGACGCTTCGGTAGCCAGTTAGGTCCGGCGCGTTTTCATTCGATGAAATGTCCTAACTGCGGGAAACAGGTTGAATGGGAAGAGAATCCCTTTCGCCCGTTTTGCTCGGAACGCTGTAAGTTAGTCGATCTTGGGAAGTGGGTGAATGAAGAGTACCGCGTTCCCGGCCGAGAAGTTCCAACTCAAGATGAGGACAAGGAAACCGACGACCGCGAAAGTAAGACTGACACTTAAACCGCTACGATTGCTATCTTCTTCTTTTCCGCCAGAGCGATCATTTCGTTACGCTCAAACATCAATGTCTTGCCTGCGCTGACGCAAAGACAACCTGCACCGGCTTCAGCCATTGTTTCAATCGTCGGGACGCCCACCACCGGAACATCAAACCTCATATCCTGATTTGGCTTTGCAAGTTTCAATACAGTCAGGGGGCCATCAGCTAGCTTTATTCCGTGTTCCGCGTTATCGCCGCGCATAAGCTGGCCCGCGCGCTGAATCGTCGCGTCAGTTCCTTCCATCGCTTCAATCGCTACACACGCTTTGCCACGTACAACAATCGTTTGCCCCAGATCGAGCCGGCTGATCTCGCGCGCAACCTCCAGACCATAATCAATGTCGGCCCGTTCGGCTGAGGTCGGCTTGCGACGGGTCAATATTCCCGCAGACGGCAGGTAGTCCTGCAAAAAATAGGTCGAGTCAATGAGATCGATTCCTTCGCTGGCAAGTTCCGAGGCTATAGCGCCGATCAAAGAGTCAGTATTGCGGCGCGGCAGCTTTAACAACATTTTCAGCATGCGCGCATCGGGGATGGCGCGGCTAAAAATCTGAACGTGCTTGACCTGGCCCGCCATGATGGCCTTTTCAACCCCCTCGCCTTTGAAAAACCGAATGAGTTTGCCAAGTTGTCCAATTCCAACCCAGGTCAGACTTTCGACTTCCTGCTCAATCTTCGGATCGGTCTCCTCGCGGATTGCCGCAACCGATAGCGACACACCTGCACGGCGCGCGCCCTCGACAACCATGAAAGGGAATCGACCGTTTCCCGCGATTAATCCGTAACGCATGGTGAAAAGATGAAGGATGAGGGATGAAGGATGAATTCGATTGCCTTCATCCTTACTTGATGACTCCTCGTTGCGAAGTCTCGATGAATCGCACCAGGGTATCCACTTCCGGGACCTGTTCCAGCTCTTCTTTAATCTTCTCCAAAGCCTGCGAAGTGTTCAGCTTTGAGGAAAGCAGTAGATGAAACGCTCGGTGTACTGCCTTGATAACATCTCTAGAATAGCCGCGCCGTTTCATTCCCGTGGTGTTGAGCCCATAACAGCGGGCATGGTTGCCGACAGTCAGCGCAAACGGCAGTGCATCTTTCACAACTACCGAATAACCGCCGACGTATGCTTCCCGGCCTACCCGGCAAAACTGATGCACACCTGAATAAGCGCCCACGTTGGCATTGTTCTCGATGATCACATGACCGGCGAG
>JALZOO010000011.1 GCA_030913905.1 Acidobacteriota bacterium | reverse complement strand
TCGATCCACTGTGAATCCACCGACTTTTAGGGAACCCGTAACGATCACTGGCCGATGCCGGCTTTTTTCTGCATTGCTTTCAACGTCTCGGGAATGAAGGAAGTGATGTGGTGAGTTTCCTCGCTACCGTCGGAGTAGGTTTGATAGAGCGCAAAGTCAGGCAGCGATAGGCAAGTGAGCGGAGACTGGAGATTATATCCAGTATCTATGCCGATAGCGCTATGAGAGATGTAGATGCCGTGACGGCCCAGTCGTCCAAGCAAAGGCAGAAGCGGCGTAGGCGTATGGCCGAAGATGCAGGGTTTGCCGCGGTAATTCCTGTAGAAATCCATGTCACGCATCCACAGCAACGCCTGGTGTGGGGTATCGCGCGGATGCTTTTCCAGATCGAGTCCGGCGTGCACATAGATCGCAAACTCATCCTCATAGTAATAAGGAAGGGTGTGGAAAAACTCCAGGTGGTCGTCGGGTACGCTGTTCTCGATCTCACGCCGCGCATCGTCGAGATCATGTTCATTATCTATCGTGAGACGTTTGCGTGCGTACTGCTCAAACGTTCGCTCGCCGCCTGTCACGGGCGTTATCCAGAGATTGGAGGTCCCCTCGATAAAGTCCAGCAACATCTGTTCGTGATTACCACGCAGGCAAATCACGCGTTCCGGATTATCGCGTTGCAGCGTCATCACGAGCTCCACGCAACCAGGCCCGTCAGGACCGCGGTCAATCAGATCGCCTAAGAACACGAGTGTATCAACCGACTCATCACGCGGGATCATCTGCAACAGCCCATGAAGCTGCCCACAGCGGCCGTGAACGTCTCCGACGATGAAGGTTCTCATTCAGTTTCCTCAATTTTTTCAGAAGACGTTTTCATCTTGTGGATTAGTTCTTTGAAGCGCGGGTCGTTGTGAAGGTCGGTCCAGTTGGGATCCGATTCAAACCACCGATAATTCTCGTTACCAAGATTTATGGCTTTTTCCAGCCACTCGAGCGCTTTCACCTGCCGCCCCTGTAACAGGTAAGCCGAAGCGAGCCAATAAGCAATGTCGTGATCGGCGGCTGCAGCAGTCTTAACTCTTGAGGTCAACTGTTGATTCGCCAGTTCGTGTTTTCCCTGAGCGCTTAAACAAATCGCCAGGATCGGGCGAATCCCATCCATTTTAGGATTACGTTCGAGTACCTGTTCGAGCAGGCGGGTGGCCCCATCGACATCTCCGCGATAATACAGGACCCGCGCGCGGATGGTCTGAATCAACGGATGATTGGGTTCAAGTTCCGCACCCAAATCGAGCTCATGTATAGCCTCTTCGTAACGCTGCTGATACATGAAAATGCGCGCCCGATTGTAGCTGGCGACTACGCGCTCATTCGGATTGAGCCGGATCATTCGATCAAAACTTCGAAGCGCGCGCTCATACTCACCATCGAGCCGGGCAACTACTCCGCGCACAAAATGAACCCCCACGTCGTTGGGATACTCGTCGCGCAGTTTTAGTACTTCCTGGCGCGCCTTCTGCTTTTGGCCGCGCGTGAGGTAAATGAAAATCATGTGCATGCGGGCTTCCAACAAGGTGGGATCGATGGCCAGCGCTTTGTTGAATTCGCTTTCCGCCTTTTCGTGGTCGTGTGCTTCGCCCAGAGCTTTGATCACTCTATTGACATAGCAACTGCCCAGGGCTGAATGCGCAAGTGCAAAGTTTGGATCGAGCTCGGTGGCGCGTTCGAAGTGATTGATCGCAGAATCCAGATCAGCACGAGCCAGGGTGTGATAGATAAACTGGCCCAGGCAGTTGCGCCCACGCAGGTACTCTTCCGAAGCAGCCGCGTCAGCAGTAGAGCCTCTCGCCAGTTCGACTTTCTCGGCCAGCGTTAACTCCACGCGCAGCCCGTCAACTATGTGCTGCACGATATTGTCCTGAACGGCAATGATGTCGCTGGCATCGGCATCGATACGATCGCTCCACAAGATTTCGCTGGTTCTGACGTCGAGTAGTTGCACCGTCACTCGCAAATGATCAGACGCGCGCAGGAAACTCGCTGTTAGGATCGCGTCTACGTCTAATTCGAGACCCACATTAGCCGGCTCGTATTGCTTGCCCTGGTACTTCACTATTACGGAGGAGGGTCGCACCACCAGAGCGCGCACGCGAGCAAGCTCTGTAATCACGGCATCGGCGAGTGAAAACTCGTAAAACGCCGTCTCGGGATCGTTGCCGAGGTTTTTGAACGGCATTATCGCGATGCTCTTACGTTCACGATCGCCCAGGGTGGTGGGCGTTTCGTGACCCTCACTCGGCTGTGATGCGCTTCGCGCCCGTCCGGAAGAACCTGTCGAGACTTCGGTGCCGGTAACACTTTTGAACCAGCGGAAGGCACGCGCCATCGGACTATCTGAACTGGTGTGTCGCGGCGCCACTGGCAGACCGCTGTCATCGATGATTGCTCCTGACGACAACGTCAGGTCGCGCACCACCGCGCGCAAATCATCCCGCAACTGTGCAACCTGTTGATAACGATCGCGCGGATTCTTTTTCAGCGCGCGATCGAGAATTTGTTGCAGGCGAGGTGGGACCGGATCAGGGCGCGCCTGGCTGAGCGGCATAGGCTCCTCGTGTAGCACGGCATGGCGCACGTCCACCGCAGTTTTACCCCGGAAGGGCCATGTGCCGGTCAACATTTCATAGAGCAGGACGCCAGTCGAGAAAATGTCGGCACGCGAATCCACGCGATCTCCTCGCGCCTGTTCGGGCGCTGCGTAGGTTGCGGTGCCGTAGGGAATTCCGACTTCAGTAAGTTCTGTGTGATGAATCCCAGAAGTGCGCGCGGCTTCGTCGTCGAGCAGTTTTGCAAGTCCAAAATCGAGCACCTTCGCCTGCCCTTTTTCGTTGACCATCACGTTGCCGGCTTTGATGTCGCGGTGAACGATTCCCTGCGCATGGGCCACGGCGAGTGCATCAGTCACCTGGATGGCGATGGACAGCGCGCTCTCTAACTGCAGCGGCCTCCCATTGACCAACTGCCGTACATTTCGCCCGGCAATATATTGCATCGCGATGAAATGAACGCCGTCGATTTCGTTCAGATCGAATATGGTGCAGATGTTCGGATGATCTAAGGCGGATGCCAGCCGGGCTTCCCGTTCGAAGCGTTTCAGGTTAGCGGCTTTGGCAACCAACTCTTCAGGCAGGACTTTGATTACGACTGTGCGGCCGAGTTTAGAATCAACGGCTTTATAGACCGTTCCCTGTCCGCCCGCACCGAGCTTCTCGAGAATCTTGTAATTCCCTAATGTTGTTCCAACCATGAGGTGATTTGCTTACGCCTTATTTAACTCCCCAAACATCACCGCGTGCAACCTGCCGGATTGGGAGAGCGCCTGCCTTGATGTGACGCAACTCTGTTGGAGGTGATATTTTACGCGTTTTGTTAGACTTATCTTGTGACTGGTGATGGGACCAACTGCGGAAGGAGCGCGAGAACCTTGATGAAGATTATAGGGCTTTTGTTGTTGCTGACTCTGTCATTGACACTCACCGCTAGCGCAACTGCGCCTGCGCCGGTAAGTGCTGGTCAGCTGGACGCGTCGCATCTGGTCTTCTGGCAAAAATTCCGTGATGCGGTGATCAAGGGAAACAAGCCGGCCGTCGCAAGCATGTCGCAATTCCCTATCTCGATGCCTTATGGCATGGCGATGGTCAGGAATCGAGCGCAGTTGTTGAGGCGCTATCGCCAGGTTTTCAATCATGAAGGCAGCGCCGCTAAATGCTTCGAGTCAGCGAAACCAAACATCGATCCGGCCCGACTTAACGAGTTTACTGTTGGTTGTAAGAATGCCGCGGGCGACGAGGTAGTTATCTATTCTTTTACTCGTAAGCCGAACGGTTGGAAATTCACCGGACTGGATAACATCAACGAATAAGATTGAGTTCATAGTCCGCTTACACGGACTCTTAAATTACTGAGCCAGGCCCATCTGCCAAAGCATGAATGCGTAATCAAACGCGACTTCGCGCAGGTAATCGTAGCGACCGGATGAGCCGCCGTGACCCGCTCCCATGTTTGCTTTTAGTATCAGCGGGTTCTTGTCGGTCTTCAGTGCCCGCATTTTCGCCACCAACTTAGCGCCTTCCCAGTACGGCACCTGGCTGTCGTTCAGCGAAACCTTTACCAGCGTCGCCGGATAACTCTTGGTTCCAACATTGTCATAGGGCGAATACTGCTTCATGTAATCGTAAGCGGCCTTCTCATTCGGGTTGCCCCATTCAATGTATTCGCTGGTCGTCAGCGGCAGTGAAGCGTCGAGCATTGTGTTCAATATATCCACAAACGGAACCTGCGACACGACCGCCTTAAACAGATCCGGACGCAAGTTGCTGACGGCGCCAACCAGCAGCCCGCCGGCGCTGCCGCCCTGAATAACCAGACGGTCACTCGACGTGTACTTATGTTTCACCAGGTGCTCGGCGCTGGCGATGAAGTCGGTAAACGTATTCATCTTCTTCATCATCCTGCCTTCCTGCCGCCACTCCTCCCCCAATTCCCCGCCGCCGCGAATGTGCGCGATGGCATAGACCACGCCCCGATCCAGCAAACTCAGTCTATTTGAATTGAAGTTTGGTGGAATGGAATAACCATACGATCCGTAACCGTAAAGCAACGCCGGCGCGGAACCGTCCAGCTTCGTTCCCTTGCGATAGACAATGGATATGGGAATTTTTGTACCGTCGCTTGCTGTGGCAAACACGCGTTCCGATTTGTAGTTCGCCTTCTTGAAACCGCCGGGTACTTCCATCTCTTTCAGCAACGTCGTCTTGCGAGTATTCATGTCGTAGTCAAAAACAGAATCAGGCGTAACCAGCGACTCATAGTCGTACCTGACGACTGACGTATTGAACTCGCGGTTTTGGGCGAGTGAGGCCGAATAAACCGGCTCGGGAAACTCGACCCGGTGCGTCTGGCTTGTCTTGAAATCGTGAATCTCAATCTGCTCCAGGCCTCTTTCCCATTCGGATAAGACGAGGTGATTTGCAAACAGATCGATATCGTCGACTTTTACGGCCGGCCGGTGAGCCACCAATTCTTTCCAGTTGGCCTGCGTGGGATTTGCCTCGGGCGCCGTCACAACGCGAAAGTTTTTTGCGCCCTTGTTTGTGCGGATGTAGAACAAACCGTCGCGGTGAGACACGTGATATTCGTGGTCAGCTTCACGCGGACTAATCATCTTTAACTCAGCCATCGGCGTACCGGCCGGGAGATACCAATACTCCGTGGACGTTTTGCTCTCTGAGCCGAGAAAAATAATTGCCTTATCTCTGGACCGACTGGCCCCGATGTCGAAAAGCTCATCCTTCTCTTCGAACAGCAAATCGGTCTTGCCGCCCAGAACATGTCGGAAAAATTTGTCAGATCGCTTCGTTATTTCATCTTCGGTGGTGAAAAAAATCGTCTTGTTGTCGTTGGCCCAGGCGATCTGGCCCACTCGCTCAAACGTGTCCGGCAATAGTTGACCGGTTCGCAGGTCCTTAATGTGAAGTTTGTATTGCCTGTAACCCGTGGTGTCTGTCGAATAGGCGAGCAGATTTCCGTCGTCACTGGGAACATAGGTTCCGATACTCAGAAACTTCAGCCCCTTTGCCATCTCGTTTAAATCCAGAACGACTTCTTCTTTAGCGTCGAGGCTGCCTTTCTTCCGTTTGTAAATCGGATACTGTTTACCCTGTTCCGTACGCGAGTAATAGAAATAATTGCCCTGGCGATAAGGAACGGTATCGTCCGTTTCCTTGATATGTCCGACCATCTCTTTGTACAGCTTGTCCTGCAGCGCCGCGGTCGGCTTCATCATGGCGTCGGCGTAATTATTTTCAGCTTCAAGATGCGCGATGACTGCAGGGTTGGTCTTTTCGCGCAGCCAGAAATATTCATCGACCATCGTGTCGTTATGAATCTTCGTAGTCTTGGTTTTCTTTTCCGTCATGGGTGCTTGAGGCGTCGACTCCCCTCCATTGGATTGCGCGAGGTTCGCGCTGTTCATTATCAAAAGAGTTGCAAACGCAAGCAAGACCAGCTTGGCAGGGGTCCGTTGTCGTCTCATATTGGGCCTTTTTTGGAATGATTACCTCTGTTCACGGTATTCGGCAAACAGGGGTTCGAATAATTTTGTTTTAGGAAGACTGAAGTCAGGTGCAACGGCGCACGGCCGTCAATCGTGGACGGTTCAACCGCGGGGTGGATCGCCCCAACCCGATCCTTTGTACTTGCCGTTTTCGACAATGCAAGGCACGGTCGGGTCACCGCCGGAGAATGCAAGCATCTCAACGCGTCGCGCGCGATCGGTTTGTGCGTCGTAATCGATGAATGAAATCCCCTTTGAATTGTAGTAGTCCCGAGCCTGCTGGCAATAAGGACATTCCGGTTTTGTATAGATAACTAGTGCCAAACCGCCTCACCTCCGAACGAATTTGTGCCGGTAGTTTATCAATCTATCGCCGAAGATGCGAAGTGGGTGGAAAGGTAGGTACTGGTTCAGTTTGGCAAGCGAGTAATACACACTCGACAGAGTGCCACACAAATACGAAACCGGGAGCGGACCGGGGTCCCCGCGCGGGCAGCCCGCGTGGGGTGGTGGTAGCGACCGGGTAGCAGTTGATTACAAGACTCGGTACAAAGACGCGGTTATTCCGTACAAGGACGCGGTTGTATGGGGCGCAACCTGACCCGGTCGCTACCGCTCCCGGTTCCGTATTTGTGTGGCGCTGCTCCGCCAAGTTCGCTTC
>JALZOO010000636.1 GCA_030913905.1 Acidobacteriota bacterium | reverse complement strand
ATAAAGGTTTTGCCAACCTACATAGTCGGGCTGGTAAAGTCCGGGCAGCGAATGCTTCTGTATTCGAGTGAACAACAATGTGAGATCCGCGGAATTGCCGAGCGCCAGTGGTGGAATTGACGTGCGCTGCTCCACAAACGCTTCGCCTGACAGCAGACCGGGCTTCGCATACCAGCCGCCGAACCAGCCCCCCTTGAACTCTTTCTGCAAATTGACATTAGCAAAGACGCTACAGCCCGGCATTATGAAATCGGGATCGGGCTTCACGCGCGTGACCCGCACCGTCACCATCGATGGCTCGTAAACTGAGCCTGAGGCAGGTTTCACATCCGTGCCCGGAAACTGTGTGAAGCAAGGCAGTGGCAGCTTCCCGTGCTCTTTGGCCGTTTGGCCGTCGCCGCAATCGGGTTCTTTGCCGTCACGTTTGATCCCTTCGAGCATTTCGTCGAGCGCTTGCTGGTAGAGTTTGGCAAGTTGCTCGCGCATTTCTGGCGTGCACATTCCTCCCTGACTCTCGAATGCATCACACGTATAGCCAACAGCGGCATCGACAACCTTGCCTTTGCCCATATCACCAAGCGCCCCCAAATCGGGCAATGTAGGCGGCACGCCCGCCGCCACCAAGCCTACCGAAATCGCAGTTCCCGCGAGTTGCCTGGCCGCGTCTTTACAATCGTCTTCGAGCTTCTTGCCCAGCCACTTACAGGGCACCGTATTGGCGAATTGGGTCGCGACGTAATTCTTGGCCTCGTCGTAAAAATGCGCCAGACCATCGTAGGCCTTTCCCCAGCCAACGATCGCTGTACCTATCCATTCCCACGTACTCTTCTCCTGGGTTGACGGATCGGTCGGCGGGCAATACCCGTGGCCGGGCTGGTATTGCATCAAAGGATGAAGAGCTTTCAGGTAGTAAGGATTCTTTACGACGACGATGCATCCCCATCTGTTCGGATCGGGAAAAGTCACCGGCTTATGACTTAGTATCTTCACCTCAAAGATGCCTGCCTTCGCACGCTTCGCTTCGGTCTCAGCCTTTACTTTTTCGGCAGCGGCAATCACCTCAGCGGTGTCGATGGTTCCCTGCCGACTTCCTCGCGTGAGCGTGACTGGGGTACTCGGCGGACCGATCGGCTGACCGTTGTCGTCCAGCAACACGATGCTCATGTATAGGCGCGACGAAAGTGCCAACCGGCTTCTGCCTGAGGGGGGCGGCGGTACCCATGATTCGAGATCCAATTTGAAATCACGGTTCACGCCTGACGGCGGGATTCCGTCGGGAACCTCCTTCAGGCCGACGAATCCTGGGGGCGCAAGCGGCGGATCGCTCGCCACCGGTTCTTGTCGCGAAGCTACCAACACCGCGCTCTTCGCGCCGGGGACCGTCGTGGACCATCGGAAGAACCACAGCCATTGCGTTGTGCTCTGGCCAAAGACCGCGTCCTTCCCGAAGGTCAGGGGAGCGTTGTCGACCGTTTGAATGCCGTTCCATATCTCGAGCCTCGTTCGGAGTCCGAGGCGCGTTGCATTAATCGCGTCGGAAGATATTGTTGCTCCCGTTGATGTCTGTGAAGCCGAAGCCACGATTGTCGTCGTCAGACGCACCCGATCGATGCCCACCAGAAAGCCGCTAGAATTTGGGTGCTTACCGATAATCAGGAAACTGAGTTTGTGACTCCCGGCACTGAGATCGAAGCCGCCAATATGAATTGCCCCGCTGGGAACTACATTGGGCGCATATCCATCGAAGGCGGTCGCCGCAGCCTTGCCGTCTACCTGGATTTGCAATTGAGCGTAGTCAGGCGCCCGGGTCATGTGCAGCTCGACACCGTACTTCGCCGGCGTCGTCACCTCGATGATTAGATCCAGCACTGCGCCCGGCTGTCCGCCGCCCCAGAAAAGTTGCGCGTTTCCGCTCCAGCCTGCGCCAAACCCAGCCATCGCCTGCGATGACACAGTGCCGGCATTTGTGCTGGCCTTTCCCGCTCTCACCAGGTCTTCGCCTTCGTAAACGCCCGGGCTCGACAGTCTGCGTTGGGCAGGTGCAGACAGGAAGGCGATTAAGACGAACGGTGTGATGACTGCAAAAGAAAACGTCCTCCGTAAATTATTTCTCGCGTTTCTCATGGATGGTTTTCCTTTGTCACGGACAGACGCCGGCGTTCCTTACAAGGCACAAGCGCGCCAAAAAGTTCATTCACTTTCCCGGAATTTCAAAGTACACCCAACTGGTCCATTCGCTTTCGAAATTGTACTTGCCAAGCTTCGCTGGTTCTACAGGCGCTCAAGAACCTTCTGAGCTAGCGCCGTGGTAGCAGACTTCAATGTTGGCTCGTCTCGCTTTCCCTGGAGAGTTAAGTTTAAATAGCCTTTCGGCCCACACACTTCCAAGTCGCCTGAATTAAACATCGGTCCCTCGCGCGAGAATTTCCAAACGGAGACGTCCCCCAAGCTGTCAACTCGCTGGGCGTTGCTGCTTGCCTTCCGTAGGTCAGCGCAAAGAGTCTGTTCCCGGATGCTTCCCGCAGCTCTAACTGTGAGGAGAACGTCAACGTTGGTGGGGTCTTCGGTCCTCCACTTGCAGACTTCAGGGCCTGCGAAGGGTTGACCTTCGGCGACAGTATTGCCCACCACGTCGGCGATTTCTTTTTCGGTCAAGAGGGAGCAAGCATCGGCTGACCTGAATTCCTTTGCCGCCACTTCGCTGCCGCTGTTCACTCCTCGTTGCTCCACGCTTCGGCTGCCGCAGCTCGAAGTAAACTCCATGGTTAGCGCGACACCGATAACGATCGCGATAAGGAAGGGCTGGTTTTTTTCTAACATGTCAAATAGTTCTTCAGCAGTGCCCACACCACCGGCTTTGCGCCGCCTTTTGACGTATTTGCGCCATCCGGCGGCGCCCGGTTTCGCCTGTGAAAGGTAACTTATTGCTTTCTGCAGGCTGCGGGACAATAATGCGCTCACATCATTTTTATGATGAGGTTGTCCATGCGCCTCCACGACATCACTCGTCTCGTAGACAACACTCTGGACGCCGCCTTCGCCGTCGATGTGTCGGGCTTGATTGTGGCCTGGAGCGTTGAGGCTGAAGCTTTGTTCGGCGTGAGTGCGGCCGAGGCTCTCGAGCAGCCCTGTGGTCCAATTATTCAAGGGACGGACGAAAGCGGCAGGGTTTGTTCAGAAGACTGCACAGTTCGCCAGGCTGCACAAAAACGAAAGCCATTACGAACCTTTGACCTGCAGGTTCAAACTGCGCACGGCCGGCACAACCCAGGCGCGTTAATGTTGGTTTGCGGAGCGAGCGAAACCCTGGGATCGAATGAGACAAATTCTAATGTAGGCAGCGTCAATAAAACCCAAACAAGGCCTAGCTCACATTTGTACTTGACGCCGCATTTAGGTTTTTGGACGTGCGTCCAGTTATCATTGAGTGGGTCCCACAGGATTTAAACCGGCTCGCAACCCAGGGTTTCGCTCCGCTGCGCTCGCTTCACCCTGGGCTACTCTCATGTCGTCGGCTTCGCCGACTGGTTTGATGGTCGATGGACCACTAACAGAACTCAGTGCGAAAGATCCACCGGAAAGACCGCGCACCGTTGGCTATTGCAGGCAACAGCAGAATCATCACGGTTCCGAAAGAGCAACCCCGCTACTGCTCGTGAGCGGCTGCCCTTAAGCGGACAGGATGGATTGAATCAAGACTGGCAATCTATTGTCGCCAGTGAAGGATTCGGGTTAACCTTCCCACCCAATGGCACCAGAAGATAAACCAGGTGACCCTTCGCCTCCTGCTGAACCGGGCCGGACTGTCCTTGATTCCACCAGACTAACTTCTCCAAACGAATTCGTTGGACAGGTGCTCAATGGGCGCTACGTCATTCAGAATGAACTGAAGCGTGGCGGAATGGGTGTGGTCTACCTGGCCCAGGACCAGCAACTGCACTCGCGACCGGTCGTCGTAAAAGTGTTACTCGACGAGGCTTACCAGAGCGAGTACGTAGTTCAGAAGTTTCGCCAGGAAGTCGAGGCGCTCAGTCGCATCGATCATCCGGGCATAGTCGGCATCATCGACGCCGGTGAACTACCCAACG
>JALZOO010000612.1 GCA_030913905.1 Acidobacteriota bacterium | reverse complement strand
GTCCGCTTGCATCGATTGCTTGAGCGCCGGAAGGAACATTCACGTTCACGCCGAGAGCCTCGATCTTGCCGTCGCGGATCACTATTGTTCCATTATCGATTTCAGCCCCACTAACCGTGACAATATGTGCGTTGCGAATGGCGTAAACACCGCGCGGAAAGGTGACGCCGGGTTGAGTAGTAGGATTGCCAATCTGCTGAGCGGAGGCTCCCGTTACCATCACAAGGAACAGAAGAACTGCCACCGCCTTACTTCCGATACCTGAAGGAGTCGTCATCGCTGATCCACGCCTCCCTCCCAAATGTCATCGTCGGAGTTGGTTGGCGGACGTCGGCGCGGAGCTTGTGGCGATGTGCCCCTTTGCGGCGGGCGGTTAGGTTCCGCTTGCTCGAGCTGCGCGCGTTCTTTCAGAACTTCCGGACGTCGCGCCAGGTCCTGCTGACGATCAAAAAAGGCTTCGCCATCGATCAGAGTCGTTTCCACGCGCGCATAGACGCTTAGCGGGTGACCATTCCAAATAGCCAAATCCGCGTCTTTGCCAACCTCGATTGAGCCGACGCGATCCTGAATGCCAAGCTGCCACGCTGGGTTCCAGGTGACGAGCTTCAGCGCCTCTTCTTCGGTCAAGTCTCCATAACGCATCGCCTTTGCAGCCTCGATGTTCAGACGCCGCGCGCGCTCGTCAGAGTCGGAGTTCATGGAAACGATCACTCCGGCGCGCGTCATGATGGCTGCGTTGTAAGGAATTGCGTCATACGCTTCAATTTTGTACGCCCAGTTGTCAGCAAAAATCGACGCGCCGGCGCCGTGTTGCGCAATCTCTTTCGCCACTTTGTAACCCTCGAGCGTGTGCTGGAACGTCCTGACCTTGAAACCAAACTCGTTGGCGATATTGATCAGCATCAGGATTTCATCCGCCCGGTAGCAGTGAGCATGCACCAGACGTTTGCCTTCCAAAACTTCAACCAACGGTTCGAGCTGCAGGTCGCGCCGCGGCGGTACCAAATTCTTCTCGCGTCGCCCAACTGCGGCCCGGTATTCGTCCCAACTCTTCTTGTAATCGCGAGCGCGCGTGAACGCTTCACGAATCACTTCCTCGACACCCATTCGCGTTGCCGGATAACGACGCTGTTGTCCAACTTGCGGCGTAGAGTTCGAGCGTTTCGGATTCTCCCCGAGTGCAAATTTGATCCCCGGCTTCGCGCCCGGAAAAATAAATTCTTCGACCGGCCGTCCGTATTTAATCTTCACGACCGTATTCAAACCACCAATGGCATTCGCTGAACCGTGCAGGAGATTGAGCGTAGTCACACCGCCTGCCAGCCCGCGATATAGATCGACATCATTGGGATTGAGCGCGTCGCGGGTCCTTGCCATGGAAGTCACCGAAAGCGTGCCTTCGTTAATCGCGTCGAGCATCGAATGCGAGTGGCAATCGACGATACCCGGCATCACATATTTATTTGTTCCGTCGATGACGCGTGCATTTGCTCCGGCTTTGAGATTCTTTCCTACCGACGCGATTTTGCCGTTGCGAATCAGAACGTCCGAATTCGGCAAGACACCACGCGTTATCGTCAGCACTGTGGCGTTGCGAATGAGTGTCTCGGCTGGCGCACTCCGATTCTGAGCGAAGACTTGCGGCAGGATGCAACCGATAATCATCGAGCACGACAGAACGTTAACAAGCAACCGTTTCATCTCGTGGAAAACCTTTCATCGTTTTTGGAGTGCGGCGGCCGGGCGCCGCTTTGGCCATCGGCGCCCAGGCACTGAAGTCCCAATCATCTCGAGGTTTGTCATGTTACGGTGTGGGCGAAGGTTCGGCCGGCTGCGTCGCGGGCGCCGGGGGAGCACCTCCGCGCGTGCCGGTAAATGATCCTGGTGCGCGACCAACCACATTTACGGTTCCCTGGATTTGATTCCCGGTAACCCTGCCGGAAAACGTTGCTTCGGTAGTTTGACCTTCAAACGTCGCCGGTACTGTGAAACGAATCTCTCCACCCGGCCCGATTGAAGCATTCGAAATGTCTTTGCTGCCCAAGCCGCTCTGAATTGAGCCACTCAGCCGTTCGCCTTCCTGCCGCAGCACCAGCGTGACGGCAACATCACCTGAGCCAAGATCGACGTTTAATGTCCACGTGCCGTTCGCAGTGGCCTGATCAGGAGCAGCCGCCGCAGGCCGCAGCTCTACCTGTCGTCCGTCAATGAAGACGTAAGCTATTCGCGGACTGCGTTCAAACAGATCGCCGCGCGTGATTGTGAGATTGGCAATCTTGCCTACTTCGATCGATCCGAGTCTGTCGGCAACTCCGAGAATTTCCGCCGGCCAAATCGTCAATGCCCGCAACGCATCCTCGCGCGAAAGTCCGTTCTCGATTGCCCGAGACAGGTTCGCCGAGAAGTCGGTCATGTTTGTTAGCCCGCCGGATTGAAACGCAAAGCGAACCCTTGAGGCCGCAAGCCAACCCGGGGTCTTCGGCGCGGCAACTCGCTCGCGTAACACGCGCAGCGGTTCGGGATCTGCTTCCGGTAAGTTGGCCGTAGTGCGACGTGGAAAGTTGAGCGAGAGGAGAACCGGAACGTTGCTTTCCCGCAACCGGGTCCCGACCTTGTTTGCTTCCATGCCTCCGGCAATGATGGCGCGGAGTTTGAATTCCTGCGCCAGGTCCAGCGCGCGGCTGATCTCACGCTCGCTGTCGGCGTACATAACCACAGGCATGGTACCGTCCAACACTGGCAGCAGCGCCGCTAATGAACGGTTCTGTTCCGGCCGCCGCATGCTTCGCGGTGACCGCTCGTATACCTGCTGAGCTTCGCGATAGCGTTGCGCGTCAAGCAACATCTGGCGCAGCGCTGCAAACACACCCATCGACGAGTTCGGGTAAGTGCCGCCGCGTAACGGAGTGAAACCAACGTGCATGGCAACCGGCGACCGCACAATCATCTGCTGTGTTGTTTCGCCGGCCAGGTTGATCAACGCAGACTGACCCATCCAGATTCCCGTGCGCGGCGCAGCCAGCGCAGTGGTGATTCCGGCGTTGCGCGCGGCTTCGATCTGTTCTCCACCGGGCCGGATGAAGTCTTCCACCATCACTTCCGGTTGAAGGCCGGGCGGCTGTGTTGAATTAGGCGCGCTCAAAAAGGTCTGCGGGCGGAGCTGGCCAAAACCTCCGCCGCCGACAAGCAACAGCGTTGCCGGTGTTGGCGATGGCTGAGGAAGTCCCAGCGCTGTGTTGGAATCAATTAGCCCCGGATAGACGGTCAAGCCGGCGCCGTCGATCAAACGCGCGTCGGCCGGAGCCGTGACGTTTGCGCCAATCGCGGCGATCAGACCGTCGCGCACGACTACAGTGCCACGTTCGATCACGGGACCCGAAACAGGAACGATACGCGCGTTGGTAATCGCGTAGGTGTCTGTTCCGCTCCGTTGAGCGTCAGCTAATGTGATCAGAAAAAAAAGGGGAACCAGAATGACGAACCCGGAGAGAAATTGCCGGCGAGCTCTTGGCATAGGCAACCAAATTCCCATCAATTGTTTTTTGCGAAGGACAGTCTTAAAACTGCTTTCGGATTATTTACAGGATGGCGAAAGCTTAACTTACAAAGCCGGAAACAGTAAATGTCGCGGGGATTAGTGGTGCGTCTCTCTTGTAAATTGTAAGGTTCGCCGGAGAGTGGATGTTACCCGGCCAATCCGATCTCTTTGTACGCTGAGCCTACCACTTTACACTGCCCTCTTTGGTCGTATCGATCTCGGCGGTTGGAGAAACTTCTCCGAATAAGAAGCCCTTGATGTTGTCGAACAAAAAGTTTTGCGCGTCAGGATTTGTTAAGTCGAGACCGTAATGATTGATGATTTGAGTTTGCTTTTGCAGCCAACCGCTCCAGCAGGGCTGGCAGATCTCGCTGGCAATTCTCTGTCCCAGTTCATTTGGAAACGGCGCAAAACCCAGTGCCGGTCGTTTCTCGCCACAGTGGCGGCATTTTATTTCGGACATTAACAAATCTCCTTAGCAACAGATCATAAGTGAAGTTTGACAGGATTAACACGATGAACAAGACCCCAAAGAGGGTCAGGACTGACTATTTAGATCTTTAGTGAATCTTGTCAATCCTGTTAATCCTGTCTAACTCCTGGCTTTCTTTATCGCTTCAATGACTGCGTCATCCTTGGGTCTAAACAGACCCAGCGGCCTCACGTCGCGGTAGCGAATGATTCCCTGCCCATCGATTACGAAAACCGACCGCGCAACTTTGCCCGGAATTAACGACTGCGCGCCATAAAGCTTTGCGACTTCTCCGTTAGAGTCGGACAGCAGGCGCAGCGGTAACTGATGATGCTCAGCAAAGTTCTTGTGCGACTCAACTGAATCGGTCGAGATGCCAACCACTTCCGCCCCCGTGGCCGAGTAATCTTCCCAACGATCCCGAACGGAACACATCTGGCGCGTGCAAATCGGCGTCTCATCGCCAGGATAGAAAAGCAGGACCACAACCTTCTCGCGGTTTGTCGTCAACTGCCAGGCGTCACCGTTGCCGTCTTTGAGACTGAAGTCAGGCGCCGCGTCTCCCACTCTTGGGTCGTCTTGTTTGCTCATAGAATCAGCCAGAGATTTACACAGATAAACAGGATCTAAAACAAATGCTACTGCCCCTGTCTTATATCAGATTTGTGTTATATCCGTGTTCATCTGTGGTCCGTTGTGTGGGCTTGAACTAATTACCGCAGGGCTTCGGCCGCCTTCGACATCTGACCAGATCGTCTTGTCGCGCGCAGCCATTCACTCCCCGCCGGGCAGATGCCGAGAAAATTACACATGCGACAATGCATTGCCGGACGCACCGGGAATTGCTCCGGTCCGGACGAATAAACAATTTCCGAAATCGCATTGTCGATCGCTTGTTGGCACGCTGCTCGCGAAAGCAGTTCGGGCGACAACTGAAATTCTCGGTTCGGTTCGAGAAAATGCAACGTGGCCCTTATTGAAAAACTCCCTAGTGACGGCATTAACTCATAAACCGCGAGCGCATAGGCCTGCATTTGCAACTGGTAATCAGAAGCGGCAAGTCGCACCTGTTCATCCACAGGCTCAACGTCGTCTTGAACCGGCGCGACCGCTGTCGCATTGAAGTCAAATGCAATTTGCTCAACTTCATACTGGGATCGCGGGCGTCCCGCCCGCACGTCTCCCGCTACACTCAAGTTGGCATGTCCTTCAGCGCCAGGCGGGCGAGACGCCCGCGATCCCAGTGAAGAGGTTGACGCTAGATCAGCCGAGGTTCGACTCCGCAGCCGATTGGTCTTGAAGTCGATGATTTCAACTTCGAAGTGTTTACCATCCGCGGTCGGCGTGATCACCAACTTATCGATCGCGCCCGTCAAAATCGCGCCGGGACGCCGCAAACGAAAACTCAATTCACTCCAAAGACCTGCGCTGCCGTCAGGCTTGAACGCGCTCGCCTGAGACCCACCCGTCATTGTGGGTAAACCTGCGCGCGCCTGTTCGACGCGTTCAAACACCGGGCTGGACAGGTAGTTGTGGGCCAATGGCAGCAACTCCGCGATGGCTGCTTCCGAATCGATCTCAACCAAACGGTCCGCAAGCTCTGCCTGCCGAATTCGCACCACATCAGCAAAGCTTTGTCTCAGTAACTTTTCTGCATCATCATTTTTTGAATACGTTTCACAAAATCGGTGAATCACGGCGCCTTTGAGCGTCGCGGTCAAGTTGGCCGGGGGCTCGGGCGCTTCTGCGTCGTTCCACACGGCCATTTGATCGGCGGTAGGCACATGCAGTACGCGATCAAAATAGTATTGTCGCGGACACCGCTGGTAGTTGATCAATTGCGTCACGCTCAGCCGATGGGCAGCGCTATCGTGGTCAGACGGAATAGAACGCAGGAGTGGAAAAATCTGCGAGAAGTCTGCGGCGGGATCGACTGTACGAGTTGGCGTTAGACTCGCGGCACCACTGACGACCTCATTTTTCTGGTCGATCAGATTGTGCGTTAGTCGCAACTGCGTCTGCTCATCCAGATCTACGATCGGATCTTGCGACCGCAGTCCTAAATCCAGGGCCTGCCAGATCAGTTGCAGCCAACTGTCGTCTCCCTTGGCCAGCCGGTTTAGATCCTTGCTGGCTCCCGAAAGGATTAGACGGTCCTGCGCACGCGTCGCGGCAACGTAGAGCAGCCGCATACTTTCAAAAGTTTCACGCCATTGCGCGCGGCCGCTGAAGGATGTGAACGTGCTTCCCGACACCATTTGCCCGCGACCGTTTGGCACCTTCAACGTCAATCCACGATGCCGATCGATTAGAAAGTAACCTTCCCAGGCGGGCTTCAAGCGATGTAGATCCGGAATGATGACTACGGGAAACTCGAGACCTTTTGCCTGGTGAATAGTCATCAGCTTGACCGCGTTTGCCGAATCGTCAAGCTGCCCTTCGCTTTCCCGGCTGCCGATGGCTTCGAAGTCGTGGACGAATTTAACGAAGTCGCGAATCAGGTGAGCGCCTGAACGTTCGAACCGTTCGGCGAGGTTGAAGAGTTTCTCGACGTTCGCAAGTCGCTGTGCGCCATCATATGTAGCCGCGATCACTGTCGTGTATCCCGATGTCTCAACTGCAAACCGCAGCAAGTCACCAATCGGGTAGCGATTGCGTCGCTCGATCAACGCCGACAGAAACTCCTTCGCAGAGTCCAACGCTTCGCGCTGGACGTCGTCGATGAAATCAATCTCACTTTGACGGCGCAGCGCTCTCCACAACGGACGCGGCTTCCTGCGAGCCTGCGGCGGCTCACCATCAACGGTTTCACCGACCGCCGGTGCAAGCCGCAACGCGAGCAAAGTGTTGTCCGAGATTCCACACAGCGGCGAGCGCAACACGGCCGCCAGCGCGAGATCATCCGTGCGGTTATCCAGGAAGCGACAGAGCTGGATGAGATCCGTGATTTCTTCGCGATCGTAAAAACCCTTGCCCAATACAGTTTGGAAAGGAATGCCTGCACGCCGAAACTCCGCTTCATAAACCGGCACGTTGGTCATCGCGCGAAAGAGCAGCGCTATGTCGCGATACTCGAAGCTGACAACCTCATCAGATGGCTTAGAGGCGGCACTTGTGCCGGACCCTTCCGACGAATTCGTCAACGAAATGATCCTTTGCACTAACTGCTGTGCGTCGCGCTCGCGAGCTGTTTGCCTCGCCTTCGGATCGTCCTCGCTTCGCAGTGTGTCGATCATCACTTCAACCAGCGGAGGGGCGTCGCGCGTTTCGCGCCGTGCCTCGCTGGGCTCATGCTCGACATAACCCAACTCACTTAGCTCGGCTCGGTTAACTTCGGCACTGGGTGTGAAAAAACGAGCGAAGAGGTAGTTGAAAAAATTGATTAGTTGCGGTTGACTGCGAAAGTTAACCGGCAGTGGCACGAGATCACCACCGGCAGTTTGCAACGAGTCGGACATCCGGCTGAAGACGTCTACGTCGGCGCCGCGAAAACCATAAACAGACTGCTTACGATCGCCGACGATAAAAAGATTCGCGCGCGCGCGGCTGTTTAGCGCCAAAGAGTCGAGGAGATCTCGCTGTAAACCGTTGGTGTCCTGGAATTCGTCGACCAGAAAGAATTTGTATCGCCCAAAAGTACGCTCGAGCACCTCAGGCTTCTGCAAGAGCTCAAGCGTGCGAAGTTGCAGATCGTCGAAATCGAGCGCGGAGAGTTCCTGCTTTTTGATCGTGAAACGGTTGTCGATGTGTTTGAGCAGTTTGACGAGCGCAGTCGCGTAGTCTCGCGCCACCAGATCAAAGCGCATCTGCGGGAGACAGCCAAACTTGTCTTTGCTGTCCCCCCAGAACAATTCGTCAATTCGCTTCACCAATGAAGCTATGTGGCCCCGCGCGTCAGGACGAGCCGCTTCTCTGAACTCGACAATTGCGCCACAGTAATCAGACAAAGGAACGTCGCTGTTATGCAGGAGTTCTCTCAATTCCGCCCAACGACGCGCAGCCTCAACACGCTTATCATTCGCGCGATTCGTGAGTCCACGAACCGAAATCAGTTCACTCATCGCCGTGTCTAACTCGTCGCAGAGCGTGTCGTAGTCCTGTGTTGCTGCGTGGCTCGCGGCGGTCTGTTCCAAAATCTGATCGAATGAAAGTCCCTGTCCGCGGACTCTCAGATACATTTCCCACAACGCGTTGGCCAGTAGAGGTCTTCCAATTCCGGCTGTTAGCCGCGAAACAGAGTCATCATGCCGGCCGAGAAACTCCGTCAACGATTCTTCGACTGCCGCCGCCAATAACGTTGCTGCACGATGTTCATCAAGCAACATGAACTGCGGATCGAGTCCGGCCTCAACGGGAAACTCGCGCAGCAGTCTCATGCAGAAGCCATGAATTGTGGTGATCACGCCCCCGTCGAGCGTGCGCTTGTAACGCATCCAGCGCTCACGTTCGCTGCCGTGTGCCGTTCTGAGTAAACCGTCCAGGGCTTTGCGCAAGCGTTCGCGCATTTCGTTGGCCGCCCTGTTTGTAAACGTGATGGCCACGATCTGATCGATCGAGGCAGGCTTCTTTTCGCGGAGGATGTGAAGATAACGTTCGACCAGAACAGTCGTCTTGCCCGCGCCTGGACCAGCAGTGACGGAGACATGCCGGTCAAGTGTGTAGGCGGCGCGTGCTTGGGCTGGTTCTAGTGTTCGATTGGTACTCACGAGATCTCTTCGATTTCTCTCATCCTGGACAGCGGCTCTGCCGTCTGATGTGCGGAAGGTCTCTGACCTTCCGAAGGTGTCTCCAAATAGTAAGGGGCTGCGCCCCTTTCCTCAGGCGCGCGGGGTCGCCGGCGGTCCTAAGCTCTACCAGGGGCGTAGCCCCGGGAAAAGCTGGCTACTGGTCGGAAGGTCAGAGACCTTCCGCACATCTGGCGGCAAAGCCGTAACGAACTAACCCTGCCGGCTGGCAGCCGGAGGCTCCTCATGGTCCCGACCGCTTTGCAGGCTCCATCTCTTTCCAGCCGATCCGATAACGATCGTAGCGGCACACTGCCGCGTAGTCGCAAAACCGGCAGGTCTTCAAACCTTCCGACGGGCGGACCCGGAAGTCACCTGCGCGCATGCCGTCAAAAAATTCCCAGATCTTCTCAATCACTTCCGCGCGCACTTTGTGCCAGTCGAAATCGGAGAGTATTGAGTTTCGCGCCTGCAGCCCCAGGTAGTCCCCAAAGTCTTTGCGGTAGATGCCGCTGTTTCGCCGGCCGGGCTTGGCCTTGAGAATGTAATAGCCGCCGCCCGCGATGCGCCGGCCGGGCAACAACAGACGCTCGAGCGCTTCGAGATAAATCGGGAGTTGCAGGCTGCGGCCCGCCTTCATATCTTCGGCATCGGCGCCGGTTGAAAGCTTGTAGTCGTAGGCGATCAGGGTGCCATCGTCGGCCTCGTCCACACGATCAATTTGCCCCTGAATCTGGATTGATTGTTCGCCGGTTGCCGTCTCACGTGTCAGTTCCAGTTTTTCAGTCTTCGATTTTGGATCGGCGGCATCGCGCGGCGTCATGCCGAAGGCAACTTCAAAATAGCTGGAACGAACATCTGCGCGCGTCTGTTTCTGCACGCCCAACTCATACAGCAACACCTGATCGAGAATAATTTTGCGTATCTCGCAATCTATCTTCCAGATGTCCGGATTAAGAGGTGGTACAGCGCGCTCATGCTCCTGGAAAACCTGTTCGGCCACGGCGCGCAACTCCATTCGAAGCGATTCGCGATCCTGATCCAACAGGCGCTGCCCGCGATGCTTTTCGAAGAACCGGCGCAGCACGTCGTGCAGAAGTTTGCCGGCGTCAATCGCCTGCAAATCAAGTGCGGCCTCGCCGCGCGGCTCAAGCCGCAGCACACGGTTGGCAAAGAAGCGATATGAACAGTTGCCGTAAGTGCTCAAACCGCTGGCACTGTGCACATGTTCAGGACCAAACCGCTGCTGCAATAACCGCAGCAACGCAGGCGTAGTGATCTGCCCATCGTAAGGACCAAAGCGATTGCTCGAGCGTTCCCTTTCGATCTCGATACGACGCGTCATTGATGGCGACAGGTAACGCGCTTCCTGCGCACGCCTCCCTAAAGCATTAAGAACTTCCAAAGGTTGCAGGCGATCGCGTGCGACCTTGTGACGATGTCGCTCGTCCTGGCGTGTCATTGAGACAGTCAACTCGGCCGCCGTCGAAGCGTCGAAGATTTCTGCGCCGTCGAAATCGCGACGCACTGGTTCGCTTTCGAGTCGGAAGGGCCTGATAGCTCGCGCGAGTTCGTTGATGTAATAGGAACCGACCGTTTCTGTTCCGTCATCCAGCAACAACGGTAGGGATAGATAGAGTCGATCGGTGGCGCGACAGGCCGCCTGATAGAAGTAGTGTTCTTCCTTGAGCAACGTCGCCGGTGAGATGTCTTCGAGTGTCAGATCGTAGTCGCGCTTCAACCGCTCGCGCTCTTCGTGCGGGTAGATCCAATCGCGCGATGCCCTTAGCGGAAAGCCACCTTCAACCAATCCGGCGATGAAGATTGCCCGAAAACGCAGGCCGCGCACGTCAGTCGCTTCCAGTACACGCAAGCCGCCGCGATCGCTTGTCCTTCCGATAGAAACTTCCACATCGAGCGCTCGGGAAACTTCGCCGAGAAAAGCTGTCAGTCTTACGTCGTCATCCGGCTGTGTGGCTCCCAAAATGGGCCTCGTCAGATCAATACTTTTCACTGCCACCAGAAACGCTCGCCGCAGCGCTTCCAATCCACGTACATCCAGCATCACGTGCGGCAGTTCGTTCTCCTCCAATGTGGCACGCGCGGGTTTGCGAATCTGCGAAGAAAACTGCAAGTGCTCGAGCAGCAACATCAAACTGGAACGCAGCACACGAGGTGAAGCTTCGCGGGGCACGGCTTTGGCCAACTCTGTGAGACGCGCTGTAACCAGTGCGGCCCAGGCGATCGCCGCCGGGTGAACATCGCGCGAAGGCCGTCGCTTCTTCTCCACGCCCCGGTCATCGGTAGCGACCTTGTCCGCATCCTCAATCTGGTCCGTCTCTTCATCTCCGGCATTGTCGCCGGCTTCCGGCGTTACCATCTCCGTGGTGGCCTTCACCTGCGGCCAATTCGAAAGAAGCTTTCGTGCGCGCTCGAGCCAGGCGCTCATGCTCAAGGCGCCGCCCACAAACGCGACCGTGTTTTCCAAACTGTCCGGGTCCCACCAACCAATGCCGAGGGAGTGTTTGAATCTTTCACGTCGCTCACCGGTGTCGGGTTCGCCATTCGCAGTCTCATTGCTGGTAAGCAGGACACCGTATTTTTGTTCAAACACTTCATTGAGACCTGCTAACTGCGAGTCATCGAGGCGAAAGTATTCCGACTTGATCAGGTCTGCGAGATCCGAAACCTTCACGTCGGTCTTCTCCGTTCGCGCCATGTCGTCGAGCATCTCAAACAGCTTACGAGCAGCCCGCACCGCCGAGATTTCGGTTATGTTAATTCGACGCTCGAGATCGCAAGGAATGGATTCGTCTCGCATGATGCGCGCGATCGTGTCTGCGTAAGAGGCGCGCTCGCGCACCACCAAAGCAATCTCAGCCAGGCGGAACTCTTCCTGAACCACCAGTCGCTTAATCTCCTTGGCAATCTTGCGAATCTCGGTCTCACGATCAGCGCAAGTTAACAGACGAATGTTTTGTTGTTGATGGGCGATTACGTTGTCATCTGCCGCCGGCTCGGGTAAGGGCGATGTATCGCTGGGCTTGAAAAGTTGTTCGCGCAGACAAGCCAGCGCACCACGAGCGGGCGCAGCTTCCTCGGTCGAGATGACCTTGAAGTCAGTAATGCTTTTCAGTTGCTCGATGGTGGTGCTGAAGGGCGCAAAGATCGCCGGATTCCGTTCGTCGCTGTTTAGATGCACCACCACGTCGGGAATCTGACGAACGAGCTCTCGCAACATCCCGCCCTGCACCGGAGTGAAGTCGAAGAAGCCATCGAGAACCAACAGCTTCACATTTTCCAACCAGGGCAGACGGACCGGCTGGCCGTCCAGGCTGCCATTCAGAATCGCGAGCGCGCGCAGTTGATCTGCGTCGGCTTCTGTCAGGTTATTCTGCTGTAACAGCGCCGCGTAGGTGGAATAAATGATAGCGATGTCGCGGTCGAAATCAGTTTGGGCAAAAACACCTGGGTTCAAACCAGTCTGCCCGGACGCGTCGGTGTCACTCTCCGCAAAGTCGCGCATTCGCTTTTCTACGATCTCACTCAGCTCGGCTGGATTTTTTCCCGCGCGCTGAATCTCGCCTACGAGCGTGGAAATTGTATTCACGCAGCCTTCGCGATTCGCGAGTGGCTTGATGGCCGACAGTTGTCCGTTGGCCGCCAGCTGCTTGAGGATTTGTGAAATGAGGCTTCGCTTCAGCGGCAGCTCTTCGCGATCGATTGGGACGCGCGGCGCGATAATCGAAACCGACTGGGAATTTCTGGCGGTGGTAAGGACCCGCCTGACAAAGCCGCGAAAAAGATAGACGGGAAGTTCGCCCCACATTCCGGGGGTCTTCGCGCCGTCGAGAATTTGTTCAGTAACTAATTCGAGCAGCGGATGTGAAGCGGCGAGGTAGAGAAACTTGTCCGACTCACCTTGTGAGACAAGCTCCGCGCATCGTTCAATCAACTTTGAGCGATTGTTGCCGAGGAGAGGACCTAGCAGAATTTACTTTGACAAAAACGTTCTCCACAGATACCCGGATTGCTTTGGAACCGATGTCGACAGCCTGGCACTAAAACTATTTTTCGTGTTTGATTAGTGTCTTTTCGTGGATAGTCTGGTTTTACTGCCGCGGTAGAGTCTCAAGTATCACCAACGCCGGCGCCTTTTGCGTTGAGCAGCGGCAACGACTCATCTTCTTCCGACGCGCCATTTTCTCCGGCCACCAGTTCCGGAAACAGTCCGCCTTCGTCGAGACTCAGCGCTCGTGCCGACTTGTCGATTGGTTCCATTGTCTCTATCTCTTCGCCCGCTAGCGCGCCACGCTCCTTGAACTTTCGCGCCGTCACCAACACACGCGCCTCGAGCGAGCCCACGCCTTTGTTGTATGAGTCGAGCGCGCGATCGAGTCCCTTACCAATGTCGGCAAAATAATTAGTGAAGACGCGCAGGCGGTCGTAAAGATCCTTACCAAGCTTACTGACTTCCTGTGCGTTAGTAGCCATCTGTTCCTGACGCCAACCATAGGAGACAGCCTTGAGCAAAGCGATTAGCGTCGCCGGCGTGGCGATGATCACATTCTGAAGCACGCCGTCTTCTATTAGTTTTGGATCATTCTCGAGGGCTGCGCTGTAGAACGTTTCACCAGGCAGAAACAGTAAGACAAACTCAGGCGTTGGCTGAACAGACTCCCAATACGACTTCTTGCTCAAATATCCGATGTGCGCACGCACCAGCCGCGCGTGATCCTTCAAACGTGCGCGGCGCACTTCTTCGTCGGTAGTTGATATTGACTCGTAGAAAGCATCAAACGGGACCTTCGCATCAACCACGATTGTCCTGTTGCCGGGCAAGCGAACAATAACGTCGGGTCGAATGCGGCCGTCTTCAGTAGCCACGGTTTCCTGTTCGACAAAATCGCAATACTGCAGCATGCCGGCCATCTCCACGACGCGCCGCAACTGAATCTCTCCCCAACGGCCGCGGACATGCGGTGTGCGCAAAGCTTTGACGAGGTTTCCGGTCTCCGCCTGGAGCTGTAGCTGTGATGTCGCGAGCGCCTTTACTTGTTCCCGCAGTTCGGAATAGGCCCCGGCGCGTTCCTTCTCTAACGCACCAATCTTGCCATCGACCTTCTCCAAAGATTCCTTGAGCGGCTGAACTAACTGGTCAATGGCCTTCTGCCTGTACTCGAGATCTCCGCGCGCGCCCTCCTGAAACTTCTCGAGCGTGGTATGGGCCAACTGGAGAAACGATTGGTTGTTGTCTCTCAGCGCGTCCCGCGACAATGCTTTGAATTTCTCAGCAAGTTCTTCGGTGGCCCGATTGAATGAAGATATTCTTTCCTGCGCCGCGCGCCGTTCTCCCTCCAGCTCCGCCATGAGCTGGGCGTTCTCGTCTCGCGCAAGTTTGTGATCGGCTATCTCACCGGCGAAGGACTGCTGCAATCGCCGCACGTCAGTTTCCCTGGCGGCGAGACGCTCTTTCAGTGTCGCTACCTCCGCCACCGTCACTGCCTTAGCTTTTGTTCTCAGCAACAACCAGCTCACGGCGGCGCCGAGCCCAAAGCCCACCAGCAATACAATCACGATGTTTAGCAGCTGCAATTCCATGTATGACCAAGTCTAGCAGAACGTGTTGCGGATATGAAACACTGGCCCGTTAACGGGCTGGATGCTCTCAAAGCCAGCGGGGGCAGGCCCCCTTCCCAACCCCGAGCTAATCACAATAGAGCGCCGGTTCCTGATTGAAAGGCTTTCAAGGCAAAATCAAAATAAGACAAAGAAAGTCTCTCAGGTCGGGAAGGCGGGTTTGCCCCCGCTCTTTCTAAATAGCTACCGCCCAAAACACCCAACCATGCGTTCGTAAACTTTGCGGGTGACGCGCACGTCATTGAGGTTGTACTCGCGAATCTCCGCCAGCCTTCCCGCCTGGTACAAGTCGAAAACTTTGCTGCCTTCCACCGACGCAGTCTTGCTGGATTCAATTCCCAGGGCCCAGGCAATGTCGTCAAGACTTACGAAGCGCTTCCCGCCCAGCCACCAGTGATGCATCGTGTCAAATACTCCCCGAACCCGGTACTCACCGAGATCGACCAGCGGCTTCACGGAGATGCAATGAACCAGGCATCGTTGATAAACAAACGGCAGGTCAAACCCGATGATGTTGTGGCCGACGAGCTCGTCAGTGTCCGCGTCAAACTTTTCCATGAACTGAAGAAACGCGAGCAGCGACTTTTTTTCATCCTGCTCATTTCCGTCTTCGTCGATTCCAAACACGCGTTCAGTTTGGCGCTGCTCAATCCCCTCGAAATCGAGTCCGGGAACCGGGCCTACGTGCACGGCGATTGAAAGTATGCGACCCGAGGCCGCACTCAATGATCCCAGTTGATAACACCGTTCTTCTTCCGCGGCGATGTCTTCCAGGTATCGCTGCTGCTGTTCGAGCCGCATGTTGCCCAGCCTCAAGAGTCTTTCGAGCTGCGGGCCAATGCGTTCGCGGAAATCAGGCAGCGCCAGGGTTTCGATGTCCATGGTGTAGGCCCTAGGCAAAACCGGCTCCGCACCCTGATGTTCGCGATATTGTTCGAGCGTTATGGGGCGGTACTCGGCAACGACGAACTGAGATCGGTCCTGATAAATCTCCAGGCGACCGGTAATACCCCAGAGCCCCGGCTTGATCTCTTTCCACACCTCGAGCGTTTCACCCCAAATCTTCAAGGGCAACGAACCACTGGCGTTTCGTGCGGTGGCATCAACGAAGAGTCGGCCCTGCTGCGTCCGCCGCTCTCGCACTGACGTGATGACGACCATCAACCAAAGTTCTTCGCCGTGAGGGATTTCAGGGATGGGAATGTTTCCTCTCATTTTGTCTGCTCTAACGAGGCAATGAATTTCAAACAGCTATTCTATACTGCGCCCACGATAAATTATCGATAGTGGGTTGGTTTTATCTTCCCGCCTCGTAACGCAAACTGTTAGTTTGCGATTGCGAATGAAGCTTTCGTCTGGGCTCCAGGATTTCTCTGTGCGTCCTCTGCGCACTCTGCGCCTCTGTGGTTAGTGGTTTGGCGAGTAAGATTCACCACGGAGAAACAGAGAACAC
>JALZOO010000611.1 GCA_030913905.1 Acidobacteriota bacterium | reverse complement strand
TTAAACGCCCCGGCCGACCCACCGACAAATGGATATTGAACAAACGGCTGATTGAAGGCTGGCCGGAAAACAGCGGTCCCGGCGATTGTCCCTACATTGCCTGTTGGCGCCAGCACTATAGCGGGCCCACTCCCCAGGAATGGAAACTTCAGCTGCGAGTTCGGCAGATAAAAGCTCGATAGATTCATCGGGCTGTTGACTTTGACACCACGGTAGCCGTTCGTCTTAAAGAACAGCTCGACGTGATCGTTCAAGCCAACATTGAAGCTCAGTGGCGTCTCGACTATATCTACATCACCCGGATCGCGATCGAAATTGCTGTAAGCGATACTGAAGGTGAATTCGCCCCTGCGAATCGTCGAGCCATCATAGATCGTGAATAGTCCGGTTGGTCCACCTTCTGGACCACCCGTGCCTACCGTCGGAGCATGATTCCTTGGATCGTTGGGATCCCTCAACCTTTGCGCTGATACGGCAGCACATAAAACCAAAGTAGCGAGCGCGGCAATAAGCGCCCTTGTTGCGAGTCTCATCGCATTCCTCCTGCGAAATGAGTATAGAAGTTTGATTATGAATGCCCCCGCCGGCAAGTAGCCGGCTACAATTGACCGGCCTGTCGTCCCTGCAATGCGAAGGCGCCAACTGCTAGCTGACGAATCGAACTCTTAACCCGTGTCTAATCTGAAATGTTCAACCAACGGATAGACCGCTCTTCACCGGGTATTCAATCCGCCGCCTGAGAAAAAGCTAAACGTCACTTTTTATACGAAAAGTGGCGTTTAGTGTCAACGATTCAGCACTCAAACCCTGGCTCAGGGCCATTAAGGTCTTCACACTAGTCCGAGGTACAAAATCATGCCAGACCATACTCTACCTTTTCCTTGAAATCAAGACCTTTTCATAGCCCTGGGTCAATTTGTTTATGTTTTTTCCGTCACGCATAGATACCCCTCATGCGCGTGTCATAGGCCACTCGGTCGATGGCCAACATGTAGGCTGCGGTCCGTGTATCGACGTCATGTGCGTCCGCATAGCGGCACAGATCGTTGAAGCTGGCAACCATGGTTTCCTGCAATCTTTGGTTGATTACGTTCTCTCGCCAAAAGTAGCCCATTCGGTCCTGTACCCATTCAAAATAGGAGACCGTCACACCGCCGGCATTGGCCAAAATGTCCGGGATTACGAAAATACCCTTGTCATGAAGCACCTCGTCAGCGGCGGCCGTCGTTGGGCCATTGGCACCTTCGGCAAGCACCTTACACTTGATGCGGTCGGCATTCTGCGAAGTAATCTGGTTCTCTGTTGCGGCCGGAACCAGCACGTCGCATTCCAGTTCCAGCAACTCGCTGTTGGTTACCTTTTGTACGCCTTTATAGTCTTCGAAGGACCGAGTTGCGTGAAGATGTTTAAGCGCGGCCGGAATATCAATACCGTCAGGGTTGTAAATTCCTCCATGGATATCAGAAATTGCTACCACCTTGTAACCTGCCTCGTGCAGGAGCTGTGCGCCAATGCCGCCGACGTTGCCAGAGCCCTGAACCACAACTCGCGTGTTTTGCGGAGTCATCCCAAATCTCTTGATCGCCTCGTTGATAACGAACAGGATTCCGCGGCCCGTGGCTTCCCTGCGACCGGACGAGCCGCCAAGGTCGATGGGCTTTCCGGTAACGACGGCGGTGACTGTATGTCTGGCGTGCATCGAGTAGGTGTCCATGATCCAGGCCATGGTCTGCTCGTTGGTATTCATGTCAGGAGCGGGAACATCTTTTTCCGGTCCAATGAAGTCAAGCAATTCTGAAGCGTAGCGGCGAGTCATTCGCTCAAGTTCGCCCATAGACATCTGTTGAGGATCACAAATAATGCCGCCCTTGGCCCCACCAAAAGGCACGTTGACTACCGCGCACTTCCAGGTCATCCAGGCTGCCAGCGCTCGCACTTCGTCCAGATTGACGTCCGGAGAATAACGAATTCCACCCTTAGCTGGTCCACGCGCAAAGTTGTGTTGCACGCGGTAGCCTTCAAAGACCTGAATTCGTCCGGAGTCCATTCTGGTCGGGATGTAAACCTTTAGTTCGCGGTTTGGAACCCGCATGACCGCATATAAATCGGCGTCGAGGTTAAGTAACTGCGCGGCGCGGTCGAACCTCGACATCATCGATTCAAACGGGTTTTCTTCCTTTATTTCGCGAATGTCGTCCACGTAGCTTGTGCTTTGCATACTGGCCTGATTTCTCCCCAAGGAGTTTCAAATAAACGTTAAGAAAGGGCAGCGAATCTGTGGAACAAGCGAACCAACAAAACGCTCGTCGTCACCCTGCGGCTATTCCTTTCCTAGCTATTACAAGACTTCATTCATGGCACCGCTACGATAGCCTTCAAGATCAAGGGTTACATACTTGAAACCCAACTCCCGAAAGCGACGCCCAAACTCTTGAGTGATTTCCAATTTTAAAGCGCGTTCCATTTCCGCTGGCGCAATCTCCAGTCGAACCAGGTTTTCATGGTGGCGAACGCGAAATTCTCGAAAGCCCATGTCACGTAAAATCTGTTCGCCCGCGTCAATCGTGGCTAATCGCTCAATTGTGACAGGGATTCCATAAGCAATGCGCGATGAGAGACAGGGGCTCGCCGGCTTGTCCCAGGTCGGCAATCCAACGTTGCGACTCAACACCCTGACTTCTGCCTTATTCATTCCCGCTTCGATTAAAGGGCTCCGCACGCTGTGCTCTGTAGCAGCTTTGCGTCCAGGTCTGTAATCGCCAAGGTCATCGCAGGTGGAACCATCGACAATAAATTCAATGCGGCGCGCGCAGGCCAAACTCTCGAGCTTCCCGTAGAGTTCATTTTTACAAAAATAACAACGCTTCGAATCGTTCGCGGCGTAGTTGGCGTCCTCCAGTTCCTGCGTCTCGATCACTTCTCGCTTCAATCCAAACTGTTCTGCCAGTTTCGCACTCTGCTCGCGTTGATATCCGGGCAAGCTCGCAGATTCGCCGGTCACGCAAAGCGCATTCGAACCAAGCTCGGAATTGGCAACGTAGGCAACATAACTGCTATCGACACCTCCCGAAAAGGCCACGATCACCG
>JALZOO010000586.1 GCA_030913905.1 Acidobacteriota bacterium | reverse complement strand
TTCCTGCTCGGCGAAAGCGGTGCGTAGAAACAGCGGCACATCTGTCGTGGGAGTTGTGTCGCTGAAGTTTTTGGCGGTGGGAAAGCTCGTTACACTAACGCCACCTTTGAGCACCTTGATGGTATTCGTCCCATCACGTGCAACCGTTAATTCGTATTCTGTGCCCTGGACGCCGAGCCTGACCCTTTCTGTCCTCGTGTCAAAAATTCCCTTGACGCGAATAAGCACCCTGCCAATCCGCGTGAAGATTGAACCGATGCGAACCACTGTATTTACATCGAGAAGAACTTCGTTGTCCTTCTCCTGTGGGTTGTCCAGAAAAAGAATGGCCACCTGCGCAGTGGGCCCGGTCGTCACTTCATCGTCCCGATACAAAGGCATGTTCGCTCGACCAGCCTCTTCAGTTTGATCGCTGCGCTTCACTTTTACCTCAGGTAATTCCGGTTCCATCTTCGTATCACGATTGACCGTGATGCTCTTGATCAAGGCGATGGGCTCCGCGCTTTGACTTGGGCCGGCTGCTCGCTGCAATGCCCCTGCGTTTGCCGTCGGAAACAGAAATTGTGCAGCGCAAAGAAATGCCAGTATCGAGAGCAAAAAGATGCAAACGGCGAAGCTGAGAGTTTTTCGAGACATGGAGGTTTCTCCTTCGGGAGCTCACTTGAAACCGAGTTTGGCGCACAAGGCGCTGGTGAGAAAGTAAGCAAGAAACAGGGCAAAGAGGTGGTAAGAGATACTGAAGATAGCGCGCTCAAATCGGTAGGCAAGAATCGCCACGAAGATGTAAAGCAGCGAGAGAACAATCAAGACCGTCGGCACCTGAGGTTTCCAATCGATAAAGCCGGGAATCTTGATTGGCAACCTGTAATTCATTAGGTTACAAAACTTGATTCGCAGCACACCGCCGAGAACGATCATGATCAAAATCACCAGATAGTGATACAGAAAGCTAAGCGAGTGTATGTAGGAATCCTGTAACAAGTTGGACATGGCACTGGCCTGAATGTCAGCGCCAAAGCGTTTGCCGCTGCCCGAGCCGGCAACCGTTTTTTCATCGCCGTGCTCGTAACCGATGATGACAACCTTGTCCTTCAGGCTCCGTTTATAGGTCTCGGTCTTGAGGTATTCTGCGAAATCCGCCAGCGAAGGGTGTCGGCCCATTTCATCCACGCCTAACATGTCCACCAGAAAATATAGTTGCTTGTCTACGGGAAACTCGCGCAACAACGGCCCCTCCGCAGAGCCCTCCCGCAGAGATACCTCGCTCGTTAGCGGATTAAAATAAGCGCGCACGTCTTTGTTTGGATAAAGAGTGTGCCTGACAACCTCCAGAGCGAGAGAGGGAATAATCGCTCGCTCGCCATCAACCTCCTGCTGCCCGGGCATTTCAATACCGAGCCGGACAAAACGAACGTTTGCACTACCTTTCGAAAAGCCGCCATCCCAGATGGCCCAGTGATCTTTTAGAGTGAATTCCAGGTTGGGTGCCATTATCGGGACGACTTCGCCCTCGGCAAGGTCGGCACCTACTATTACTTCCGTGCCTGATTTCTGGAGATCTTCGATTGCTTTAGCAAATGACCGATCCACTTCCTTGTCTTGCGCATCTTTGGAAAACGAAACATCAAACACAACCATCTTCGGGTGAACGTCGGCAAGGGTTTTTAATAGCGAGGCAAAGTAGCGCCGGTGGGCAGGATTGATGGGCCCTGAAGGGACTTCTAAAATGGCGTTTGCCGCTGCTGCATCCGCCGCCGGAGTTATTACCGACGTGTCTTTTGTTGCAGGCGACTGGCTCACCAGAACAACTTCCAATCGCGGATCGAATCGATTCTCGACGGTGGTCCCGACCTGGAACACAAGCAGGTTTCTTAACGCGTCGTCGGCGTGGAAGCCGGCATTGAACAGCGAGACCCACCAGGCACAGACCACGACGATACTTATTGAGAAGAACAAAGCGACAACTACGACCCACCGCCATTTGTGGAGGAACCGGTTAGAAGCTGAAGCCTTCTTCGAGACACGTTTTTCACGCGGCGCTTTGGCCCGTTCTGGATTCCTGCTCTCGTTTGGTTTTCCTGACGGCATGTTCATTTCCAACTGATGAGAGACTCGAGTTGGTTGAGCTTGAGGTTAAAAAGCGGCTGCCGTGATGAAAGGAGCAGTAAGAGTAAGTGGTTAAGAATTAAGAGAGAAAGAC
>JALZOO010000528.1 GCA_030913905.1 Acidobacteriota bacterium | reverse complement strand
GTGAGGATAGCGTCCTGGTTTGAAATCTTCTCTGTGCGTCCTCTGTGAGGCTACACAGAGAAAACTGAAAATTAAGACACTATCCAAGTGACCAGTCTCGTAAATAAAAACAAAAACGCGCGGCCCTGAACATTTCAGTGGCGGCGCGAAGTCTTGTTTAGGCGTGCGTTAGAGACTGCTCCAGGTTTCGAGGTCCGCCGGCGTTGCCGGATTGTCGTTCTCAAGATGAAATGCAGCTTTGGCTTCCGCGGGTGTCAAAACCGGGTGATAAGTCTTGCCGTAGCTGGCAACGATCTTCTTCACATAGTTTTGCGTCTCGTTGTAAGGCGGCACACCTTTGTACTTATCGACAGCGCCTTCGCCGGCGTTATAGCCGGCAAGCGCCAGCGTTACGTCGCCCTTGAATCTCTTCAATAACCACTTCAGATACTTTGTCCCGGCTTCGACGTTGGAGACAGCGTCATGCGGATCTTTGTTGCCAAACCGCTTGGCCGTAGCCGGCATTAACTGCATGAGGCCCTGGGCTCCGACAGGCGAAACCGCCTGGTTCTTATATCGGGATTCCTGACGGATGACGGCGTGGATGAATCGCGGATCCACACCAGCTTTTTCGCCCGCACGATAAATGATCCAATCAAGATCACAATTGCCTGACATGGGAATGTCCGCGGGAATCCTCTCTATGAAATTTGTCGTGGTAGCGGCTGGAGCCAGCGCGGGGCTGAAAAAGAGTCCGGTAAAATTCGACAATAAGAAAAGTGAAATGATCGCGAATGGCCCAAACTTGACGGCATGCAAACGGGGAAACTTACGGGGAAACTTCATCATTGATTCTCCATGTGAGCGATGGTCCAGGACCACCAAAATTTCTGTTCTAACCGGGAGAAGCGCGAGTTGTTTCTGCACTACTTTCCCTGGCTTTATCGCTACGCATGGCCAATCGATATTCAAAGAACTTTGCAACGTACTTGAAATCGAGACCGTGAGTAAGATGGAGATTACATTGCGATGGTTGCTGCTTTTTGATTGTGTGAGGGGTCAATGTGGCGTACTTAAACGAACCAACGGTACTATTATTTTGTTCGAAAGCGTGACTGTCAGGATGACTAAATGTGTCGGTAAAAAGCGCGGTTTAGGAGGGACTATCTTACCGGCTCGCGAAGAACCGCGTCCGCAGCCACAGCTGCGGTGCGGGCAGCCAACGGATGCGCATGGTGAAGATTTGCAACTTGCATCAGTGCTTCGCCGGTACGAGACAACATGCGGAAAAGATCGCCTTCCTCGGCACGCGTTTCGTGAACAAGAATGGGCCAATCCATTCCGCTTGCCCAGTGGGCCGCGGCGCCTGCAGCGGAAAAATTCAGTTCCGGGGCCGGCTCAACGCCGTGTTTCCACTCTTCGGTTGAGACGCGAAATCCCACTTCTTCAAACTGAGCCAGAGCGCCTACCAGCGCGTCCTCCAATTCTAACTCGCCGTAATCCCGGTCCGCATCGGCAGTTAGCGCCGCCACCACGCCCGCCATTCGATGAAACTCGAGTGAGTTGAAGAGTCCAGCTTCAAGCGCTTCGCCGACCAGCAAAGGACGATCGATGTGCAAATCCGCGAGCCACCGTCCGCGATCCGTCACCTTCTCAGCATCGAAATCGAGATAACCAAATGCCGCCAACACCCGCGCGCGTTGGTGAAATGGCTCCCAAACCTCGTCCCTCAAATGCTCGATGCGGCGAACCGCTCTTTGAAGATCGCCGGCTTCAGTCAAAACGCTCCACAGTCCGTGCGTGCACCGAAGTTTCTCTTCCGGGCTGAGATGCGGCGGAATGATTTTTTCAATACCGTCGTCAAAAACTCCTACCGCTTCTATCTCTTCACTGTGGGCGTCGCGCAGGCGTGGCTCAGCAATAACCAGTTCGCGACCGCGGTTACGAACGTCCTCGAAAGCGTCTTCAATCAACTCCTCCTTCAGGCGGTAGACTGGCGCATAAACCCTACCGATTCGTTCGAGGGGAAAGCTTGCGCTGCGACCGTCCTCACGAATCCCGCGAACATTTCCGTTTCGCTTGTCAGTAATCAGCACCAGCCGGCGGCCGCTGCGGCCAATGCCCACAATGCGGCCGGGTTGGACTACTTCGTCCAACCAACGATGCAACACCTCGGCGCGCGTTTGCGGTTTTGACTGTTGGAGTTGTGTGCGTGCGCTGACGAGTCGCTCAAAACCCATCACCGCAGACAGCGGCAGGTCGCAGCTCGCTTCATGCAGTTTTTCCTTAATCTCTCGCTGCCTCTCGACTTTGGTCTTCTCCAGACGCGTTATTTGCAACGCTGCTTCGCGATGAGCAAAACTCTTTTCGGCAATCTCGCGCACCTGGGCAAAGTTCCCGTAACCATCGAGCAGGTTCAATAAGGTGGTGTAGGTTGCTCGAAACTGGCTGACTAACGGATCAGGTGGCGCTTTTAACAGGTAAGCAATGCGCGGCGGGTCCTGATGCAAACCGGGAGCAACAACCACAAAACCAACATTGTCGCGCCCACGCCGACCTGCCCGTCCGGTCATCTGTTGCAGCTCAGAGGCGCGTAACTGGCGCCAACCATGGCCGGTGCGCGCGTCTGCAACCGTCAGAACCACGGAGCGCGCTGGAAAATCGACGCCGGCAGCCACGGTTGCGGTAGCGAAAATCGCATCGAGCAATCCGGAGCTCATGAGGTTTTCAATCACAAGCTTCCATGCAGGGATGTGGCCCGCGTGATGCGACGCGACCCCACCCCTGATGATTGTGTCCCAGTGGCGATGTCCGCGAATCTCCGGATGCTGCTCGACAAAGCTGCGCATGAAGTCGCGCCGTGCTTCACGCTTTTGATCGTTCGGATCGCGCCGCATTGTGGCCGCTTCCGAGGCTGCCTGGTCGCAGCGCCTGCGCGTGGGCAGAAATACTATAGCGGGCAGCAGATTGTAGGAGCCGAGTGTCGCGAGCAGCGTGGCCGGCGGCATCTCAGGCATGTTGAGTTTCATGGAGCTTATCGATTCATCCCTGGGCCCAATTCAATATCGTCGGCGCTGATGCCGCCGCGACTCTTGCTGTTCCTCACGCGACCGCTCGATGAGTTTGGCGATCTCAGAATTCAAACTCCCGTTCTCGTCAAGCAAGGGAAGCAGTCTCTTATCCGGTAGCAAAATTACTGCCCGCAACGGAACCGGACGCGCGCCCGGCCGCGTTACAACGCCGCAACGAACACCACGCACTTCTTCAATCCAGGCTGCAAACTCGCGAGCGTTACCAATAGTGGCCGACAACAGCAGCAGCCGTATACGCGGCGGCGTCAGGATGATTGCTTCTTCCCAAACGTGCCCGCGATCCTCATCCGCCAGGTAATGCGCCTCATCCAAAACCACGAGATCTGTTTGGACGTTCTGACCGCCACGAAGAGAATCGAAAAGTTGATTGCGATAGATTTCCGTCGTTCCCACGATCAGCTGCGCACTTGGATTGTCTTTTCGATCTCCCGTCAGAATGCCTACGCGTTCCGCGCCAAACTCAGCAGTAAACTCCTGATACTTTGAATTTGTGAGTGCCTTCAGCGGCGTGGTGTACCAGGCGCGCTTGCCTGATTCCAGCAGACGTCTAATCTCTTCACGAGCAATCCACGTTTTGCCGCTGCCGGTAGGCGCGGTTACAAGAACGTCCTCGAATTCGAGTGCGGCAAGCGCGTCGAGCTGAAATGGATCTGGTTGAAAAGGAGCGGGCGGAGGCGTGCCGATACCTTGAAGCAGTCTTCTCACCTCACGCGAGGCGCGCTGGGATTCTCCCAGATCGACATTCGCGGATTCGGGTGGCTGTCGTGACCTTGGGCCACGACCCCTACGACCGCCGGCCCTGTCGTGACTACGGCCACGTTTGCCGCGTCTTCCCTTTTCATCTGAACGCATTTGCAGATCATTCTACTCCGGCGTCGGCAAGCTTTTCGCGCGGACATTTGTCTGCGACGAAAATCCCATACTTTGGGCACCTCGTGGTCAAAGTGTTAAGTTATAGGTTCACGTTTTGCTGGCTTCACAACGGATTGAGCCGCTGACGCGTCTAACTAAGGAACTTTGAGTAAGTTGCGGGCGTTTTATTAGGAAAATGACTGAACTTTTTGGAAATTTTGAAGTCAATCGAGATCTCCGCTGGCCGGTGATCTTGCGGATCCTGGGTGGGTCGTTCGCTTTCCACGTGCTGGCGATTGCTTGCCTTCTTTATGTGCCGGGTATCAGGGACGCGTTCAATATCGCGGCCCTCATCGCAGATACAACCTTTGTCGACAAGCCTTATGACAGAACAGAGATCGGCGATGACATTCAATTCGTGCAACTCTCGGGCGAGAAGTTTCGCTATCCCGACGGGTACTGGGCAATGGAAAGTCAGCCGGTAGCCGCGATGATCCCACCGGCCCCTGCTGAGACGCCTTTCTTCGTGCAGGCGCAACCCATAACTCCCGCGCAGCCCGAGGCTTCTCCTTCTCCTGACGCGTCGCCAACTAGTTCGCCTTCAACCAGTCCCGGCGCGACACCTTCGCCTGCTGAGACCGTGACCCAAGCGAATGCGAGCCCGTCGCCTGGTGGCCAGAAGCAAACAGCCGAGGAAGCGCAAAAGCAATTGGAAAAGATTGCGGCTGAAAACAATCTGACAC
>JALZOO010000515.1 GCA_030913905.1 Acidobacteriota bacterium | reverse complement strand
ATGTCACACGAAACAGTAATCTCGGCGCTTTACGTTTTCGCGTTGGCGGCGTTTCTGGGTTATCAGGTCATCTCGCGCGTGCCGCCGCTGTTGCACACGCCGTTGATGTCGGCGACTAACGCTATCTCGGGCATCTCTCTCGTCGGTTCCATCGTCACTGCAGGCGCTGACTACAACACAGTAAGCACAATCCTGGGTTTTACAGCCGTGTTCTGCTCGATGAGCAACGTGGTCGGCGGATTTGTGATTACCGACCGCATGCTGAGGATGTTCAAGCGCAAGCCGGCTGTTAAAGAAGAGAAGAAGCGGTAACAAAGCGGCGCCAGACCGCCGCACTCCAAAGGGTTGACGCTCTCAAATGAACCTGCGCATTTATTTCATCGAACTAAGCTACCTGCTGGCCTCCATTCTTTTCATTCTCGGCCTCAAGGGATTGAGCCATCCGGAGACTGCCAAACGCGGCATGCATTTGGCTGAATTCGGAATGTTGATGGCCATCATCGGCACGCTGCTGCATCTCGAAATCGTTACCTACACGTGGATCATTCTCGGCCTGGTTTTGGGCTCGCTGCTCGGTCTGGCACTGGGTTTCTGGGTACCGATGACGGCGATGCCGCAGCGGACCGCACTCTCGCACGCGTTCGGCGCCTTCGCCGCCGCCCTGGTTGGCATCTCAGAGTTCTATCGTCACGGCGGACATCTCGAAACGATCACGATGAGCGCACTCGGTTTTGAAGTAATGCTGGGCGCGCTGACTACCACCGGCAGCTTGTTGGCGTTTGCAAAGTTGCAGGGACTGGTTCGTGGCACACCGTTGACTTATCGCGGGCAGAACATCTTCAACATGGCGCTGCTGGCGACTACCATCGGCATCTTTGTCTATTTAATTTTTGTGCCGGGCTCAATGCCGCTCTTCTTCACGATGGTTGGGTTGTCGTTCCTGTTTGGCATACTGCTGGTGATTCCGATTGGAGCAGCGGACATGCCGGTCGTGATGTCGCTGCTGAATTCCTACGCGGGCCTGGCCTCCGCAGCTACGGGATTCGTTTTATCCAACAAGGTCCTAATCATCGCGGGCACGCTCGATGGCTTTTCCGGTTTCATTCTTTCCATCCTCATGTGCCGTGCGATGAATCGCTCGATGACCAATGTGCTGTTCGGCGCGTTTGGTAGCGCAGGGACAACTGCCACATCCGCCGGCGCTCAGGGCGTGATGCGCGAAGTCAGCATGGACGACATCGCCGTGCAGATGGCTTATGCAAAGCAGGTTGTGTTCGTGCCGGGTTACGGAATGGCGACGGCCCAGGCGCAGCATGCCGTGCGGGAGTTGGCAGACACGCTGGAGAAACGAGGCGTGACGGTCAAATACGGAATACATCCGGTTGCCGGCCGCATGCCCGGGCACATGAACGTGCTGCTGGCCGAAGCTAACGTGCCTTATTCGTCGCTCTATGAGTTGGAACAGATCAATCCGGAGTTTCCCTCAACCGACGTGGCCGTTGTGATTGGAGCGAACGACGTGGTCAATCCTGACGCGCGCGACAATCCATCGAGTCCGATTGCGGGCATGCCAATCCTTGAAGTTGATCGCGCGAAGTCAGTGGTGGTTTTGAAACGCGGCCAGGGCAAAGGATTCTCCGGACTTGAAAACCCGCTGTTCTTTAAAGATGTGACGGGCATGCTCTACGGCGACGCGAAAGATACCCTGACACGAATGATCCAGGCGGTTCAGCAGGCGTAAGACTCACGAGACGATCCACCAATTACACGAAATTCACGAAGACGTTCGTGTTTAGTTCGTGTGTTCAGTGGATCGTCGTTTTGTGATAGGGGTTGGTGCGCTATGAATTTGTTCGCAACGGCGGCTAAACTAACTTCCAAAACCATAAGTTACCAACGGAGCAATATGCGAAAATTCCTGGCATCATTTTTACTAACCAGCGTTGTCCTTCTTAATCTTTCGCCGGCACTGGTTTCTTCATCCGTTCTGGCGCAGCGCCAAAGTTCCAGAACGAAGAAAACAGCACCGTCGCTTGCCGCGCAAAGAGGAGTCGACACAATTACGGCGGCGCAAATGAAGGATTACCTCTCATTCATCGCTTCCGACATGATGGAGGGTCGCGACACACCCTCCCGTGGTCTGGACCTTACGGCGTTGTACCTGGCCACTAATCTATCGCGCTGGGGTTTCAAGGCCGCCGGTGACAACGGCAGTTTTTTTCAAAAGATTGCGCTCAGTAAAGACGTCGTTGACAAAGCGCAGACGCAAGTAATGCTAAACGGTCAGAAGCTAGCTATTGGTGACGATTACATTCCTTTCCCCCGTCCGGTGGACGTGACCGCGCCGCTGGTGTTTGCCGGAAATGGATGGTTTGTTAAGTCGAAAGACATTGACGCTTACAAGGGCATAGACGCCAAGGGAAAGATCGCAATTGTTTTCACTCCTCCAGACGGGCTGCCGAAAGGCGTCACGCGCACAGATCTGCAGGGCAAACGCGGTGAGGACTGGATGAATCCTGCTGAGTATGCGGTCAAACAAGGCGCCGTCGGACTCGTGACTGTTCCGGATTTTCAGTTTCTCGCAAACTGGGAACGCAATCGATCTCGGGTGATGGATCGTGGAGTGACCACGGTGGAGAAGTTTCAAACGGTGGCGGGTCCCCAGATTCCGGGCATTGTCGCTTCCCCGCAGCTGACGAATAGTTTGTTCCAGGGGGAGCGAATAAGTGCAACGGCACTTTTCAACGCCGTGAACAGCGGCGAGTCGCCGCCGCCGTTCGCGCTAAATACTGGAAAACAACTCACGATGACCATCAGCAGAAAAACTGATGGAGTGGCGACTCAGAATGTCGTGGCAGTTTTCGAAGGCAGCGATCCGATTCTGAAGAATGAATACGTGGCCCTCGGCGCGCATTACGATCATGTTGGCATCGGCGCGCCGGTAAACGGAGACGGGATCTACAACGGGGCTGACGATGACGGTTCCGGCACGACCGCGCTGCTGGCGATGGCTGAAGCTCTGGCCAAAGCGAGCACGCGTCCCAGGCGGTCGATAATCTTTGTCTGGCATGCGGGTGAAGAAAAGGGACTGTGGGGCTCGCGTTACTTCACGGAGTTTCCCACAATTCCGCTGGACAAGATCGTCACGCAGCTCAACATCGACATGATTGGCCGCAGTAAACAAGAAGGCGACACCAACCCCAGAAACAGCGCGCTGTCCGGACCAAATCAAATCTACGTAATTGGTTCGAAGATGATGAGCACGGAGTTGGGCGAGCTTACTGAAGTCGTCAACAAGCAGTACCTCAACCTTACTTACGACTTCCGCTACGACAATCCAAACGATCCAAACCGGTTTTTCTTTCGCAGCGATCACTACAACTATGCGCGTAAGGGTATTCCCATAGTTTTCTTTTTCGATGGTGAGCACGAAGACTACCACCGCCCCGGCGACTCGCCGGACAAGATCGACTATCAAAAGATGGAGAAAGTAAGCCGCACGGTTTATCTGACAATGTGGGAGCTTGCCAATCGCCCGGCCCGTCCGAAGGTTGATAAGCAGCTGCCGCGTCAAATGGGTGGAGGCCGCTAACAGCGGAAACGATCCGCAGATTACACAGATTTCAACAGTCAGTTCTGAAAAGACCTAAGGAAATTGAACCACCACCAATTCGCCTCTTATTGTTTTGAGTTCTCTTAAATCTGTGTAATCTGCGTAATCCGCGGATTACTTCCGGTTGCTTTACTTGCCACGTTCCGCCACCAGCCGCCGGTAAGCCTCATCGCGCGTGAGTCCTAACTCGCGCGCTGCTTTTTTTAGGGCCGCGCGATGGTCCAGTCCTTCAGCCTCCAGTCTGGAAACTAACTCTCCAATACTAGTCGAATCAGAGATCCCGTGATCCTCATTCACGACTTTTGTTCGATCGATAATCAGGACCATCTCCCCACGCGCGCCTTCACCGGAAGAAAATTTCGATGCCAGCTCGCTGAGCCGGCCGCGCGCAATTTCTTCGTGCATCTTCGTCAACTCGCGAGCCACTACAGCTTCACGGTCGCCAAGAACCTCATAAGCGTCCTTTAGCGTAGCAACGATCCGGTGCGGCGCTTCGTAAAAAACCAGCGTGGCTGGAATGGATTCCAGTTCCTGCAACCGGGCACGGCGTGCTCCCGAACGTGCTGGAAGAAACCCGCTGAAAAAGAACTCATCGGTAGGCAGCCCCGACGCGCTGAGCGCAGTAACCACCGCGCTTGGACCGGGAACCGGCACCACGCGAACCTGGTTTTCAATCGCGAGTCGAGCCAGGCGAAATCCAGGATCGCTAATTCCCGGCGTGCCTGCGTCAGAAACGATCGCCACGTTTGAACCGGACTCGATTAACTTCAATAGTTCCACAGCGCGTTCACGTTCATTGTGTTCGTGATAGCTGATAGTTCGTGGCGCGGTAATGCCGTAGTGGTTGAGAAGTTTTCGCGTATGGCGAGTATCTTCGCAGGCAATCACGTCCACTTCACGCAGCACCCTGACCGCACGATGAGTCATGTCTTCCAGATTGCCGATGGGAGTTGAAACAAGGTAGAGAGTGCCCGACATGCGCGCTATTCTGTCATCAGATGCTGAACATGCAAAAGCCTCGTCCCAACGCGTTTGAGTTGGAACGAGGCTTTTGGTTAAGGCTGACTGTTCAGTAGTTAGTACGGTAACGGAATTCTCCGCCACCAGTCATTGTTATTGTTTGTTCGATTGCGATCGTTCCGACGATAATCGTCATCACGACGGTAAACGTCATTGTAGCCGTAGTTGCCAAGACCGTAAGCGTCAGAAATGATTCGCAATTCCTGCCGGATCTGCGCCCAATCACTTACAACTTCATTATCAACTCGGCGAGTATTGGCGATGCGGTCCAGTTGCCGCGCTTCCTGCAACACTCTTTGGGCTTCATTTCTACTCCGGTTCAGATCTCGACCATTGCCGAAGCGGGATTTCAAATCGCCCACAGCATCACGAAACTGCCGAGCTTGATTGTTAACGTTGTCTTCTCGGCGGGTACCGTTTGTGCGGCTCCGATCGAGTGCGCGGTCCAAATCTCTTTCAAACTCTTTCGCCAGACGATCGAGCCGGTGAATTGATTCGCGCACATAGCGCTCATCATAGCGTCCGTAGTTGCCATTGCGATTGCGGCCCCAGGGATCATAGGTTCCCTGAGCGGCTGCCAGTGCCGGCAAACAAAGAGCCAGGACAGCGGCCGCAAAGATTGAAAGTTTAAGTGTGCGTCGGTTCATTATTAGCATCCTCCTCAAAATCGCTTTTGAGCCGACCCCACTCGGTTGAGTTCGTGCGATGAACTATTGGCCAGCTCGGTTTGCAACGCTCGACTTGGGGACACCTGTTACGTCGAGCGTCGTGCCGTTTGGGTTAATCGCAAGCATCGTGCCGAAAGATTGCTACTGACGGGGCACGCGGTTTTCCGCGTTAACTGGTTCTTTAGACGGTTTTTTCGTGGTGGGAGTATTGGGGATAACGAACGACTGGTTCGAAAACGTGCACCGAACTGCGGAAATCGTCAGGAGTGTTTTCGCGGGTATCGCTTGTCATCGAGAAGGATAGAGACATGCCTGCGCACGTCAGCCTCGTGCAATTCGCCATGCTGGCCGCTCTTCGCATACGCAATCCACTGGGGCGAGCCTAAAGGGCTAAGGATGAGTCGGAGTTGTTGGCTGACATACTTCATTCCCATGTGATTAATGTTGCCGGACGCGAGCCCGCCCCCACGTATGAAGCCGTCGCGAGGCGTACGGGGCCACCCAACTTCTACAGTAATTTTTCTGATACCACTCTCCAGGACCAGACGAGGCCCAAGCATGTTCGCATGATCCATTTTGAACCGATGCGCATCTTGTCTCGAAATTTGAATCGCGGCGCCGTCGCGGTTTGCTTCGGCGGCGACCGTCATAAACAAAGTGAGCAGCCAACTACTACCAGTGCTCCGCAGCAAATCATTCGAACCGCGCAGCGCCAGATACTCCGAGATGTCGGCTCGCCCCGCCATGCGCGCGCGCGCTTCAGCCTTGGCAAGTTCAGCCGCCCATGCTTCGTCGAGTTCGCTCATAGTCTCTAATTTTGTCTGATAAAGGGACGAGAACTGACCCGGATTCGCTCCCCAAAAGCACGCGATGGTATCATGGCGGCCGCAACCGTCTCCCGTCTACTTCATGCAAAGTGTAATCACCAGATACTCATCCAGGTCTGCCAAGAGCTGAAATAATGAAATTACCAGTACATCGCAAACTTACATGGATCTTGCTCGTCACCTTTAGCACAGCGCTTTTCTGCATAGCCGAAGTAAGCCAATTTGCCCAAACCAATCCTCAAACACCTCAACGCACCGGCCATGTTAGCGATTTCGCCGGCGTGCTCGACGAGAAGACACGAGGCCAACTCTCCACGATTCTGGAAAACGTGAAACAGAAGATGGGAATTGAATTTGCCATCGTGACAGTGGAGTCGACCTCAGGCCAGGACATTTTCGATTTTTCGCGCAACCTGGCTCAGGAGTGGAACGTCGGCGCGCGCACGAGTCGTATGAAGAGCCTGTTGTTAGTGTTGTCGGCTCAGGATAAGACCTGGCTAACGCAGGTTAGTAAATCGGTCCAAACCGATCTTCCCGAAGGCGTGCTCGGTGAAATGACCCACCAGATGCAGGCGCCTGTGCAGTCCGGGGATTTTAATAATGCATTGACCTCGGGAATCCGACACTTCGTGAAATCCATGGCTGAGAAGCTTGCGCTAAATGCCGAGGATTTTGAAACGGTTCAAGCAACCATTGCTGACCCGGCTCCTGTCGCCAAGCCGGCAGAGGAGGTAGTAGACAGAACTCCTCGGCCGGAAGGAACTGAGGGAGTCCAACTAACGGCCAAGCCTGCCGCGACTCGCGAGGCTGCTGTTTCAACCAGGTCTGCTCGAGTCGTCATGACAGGGGATGATGCTGCCGAGGCTGAAGAAGTAGAAGTGACGCTGACGCTTCCGCCTGAAGCTCGCGTCGCCAAACTCAAATCATTCCTGCAAGAGCATCCCAATTCGAAGTCGAAAATGCGCGCCACGGAATTGCTAGTCAGCGCTCACGCGGCATTTGGTGATGAGAGACTGAAGAAGGGTGATAGCGAGCGCGGAATCGAACAAATGATGCTGGCGATTAGTGAAGCGCCGGCGAATGGCTCGGAGAAGTTGTTTACCGGGGTGCTGGCGCAAATTCCACTCAACCTGTATCTGCGCGGTGAAGCAGCCGCTGCTACGCGTGCCGCTCGCGACATTGAAGCCAAGTTTGGCACCGACGCGAAGCGGTTGTTGGCAATTGCCGGTTTTTATCTCGGGACTGAGCAGGGCGGCGAGGCTGTCCGCACTGCAACCCGCGCAGTCACGCTTGCTCCTGATCTCGCCGAGGCGCATCAGGCACTGGCGTTGGCATATCACATCTCGCTTCGTTTGGACGAAGCGGTGGGCGAATACAAACGTGCGCTTGAGTTGGACCCAAATTCAAAAGCAGCTCAGCGCGCACTGGCCGACCTGGTCCGCGGCTCCGGAAAAGCGGATGAAGCTTTGGCGCTCTATCGCCAACAGTTAGTTGCCGACCCCAAAGACAAGGCGGCACGCGCCGGTTTAGTTCTCTCGCTGCTTGATCTCGGCCGAGCCGATGAAGCCAAAATTGAACTCGACGCTGAGCTCGCAGCGGATTCAAAGAACCTGGGCTTACTCGCCGGCGCGGCCTATTGGTTTGCCGCGCACAACGATAACGAAAAAGCCTTTCAGCTTGGCACGAAAGCTCTCGAGCTCGAACCGCGCTACACGTGGCTACAGATCGCCATGGCGCGTTCTCTGATTGCGCAGAAAAAACCGCTGGAAGCGGAACGAGCGATCAGGTTCGCACAGCTATACGGAAAGTTTCCGACGCTGGACTACGAACTGGCGACCGCGCTCGCATCGGCGGGCCTTTATGACGAGGCCGCGGAGATACTACGGCGATCGTTCACAATTAAAGATGGCTTCATCCACACGCGACTTGCCGGGCACGCACCTGCGCAAGGCACGAATTTCATCGAGCTGCTTGCTCCTGAGCGCCGGGCCAGCATCTTTCAATCTGCTCCAGCCGATACTGAAACCAATGCCAGAAGCATGAAAGACCTGCTGACCTTTGCAGATTTGATCGCACAGGATCCAAGCGGCGGAGCAGTCAACGAAGCAAGGGCAGTTGCCGCAGCTCTCCAGTTCGCTTCGGGCGAAGATGCGGCGAGGGTTCACCGGCAGCTTTACGCGGCAAGCCGGCTGCTGCAAAGAGGGATTGGTTTTCAAACCGCGTTTGAACTTGCCGAAGCCGCGCGGAGCTCTGCGGACGCAGGCATGACGGTTCCCGCCCTGACCGTAGCGGTGCAGGCGGACGAATATCGCGAGATTCGCGCACGGGCGATTGCCGCAGGAGGCACACCGGATATTCCGGAGGCGCCGCGCAACGTACTCTCCAATCTCTTGCGGGGACGAATTGAAGACATTGCAGGTTGGGCGCGTTTCAATCAGGACAAGCTGGATGAAGCGTTGGACCATCTGAAGCGCGCAGTCACGGTACTTCCCGAGGGCACGCCCTCCTGGCGAACTTCGTTGTGGCACCTCGGCGCAGTGTTAGAGCGGCTGGACCGAAAGGATGACGCGCTGGCCAATTACATAAAGAGCTACAACACGGGTGAACCGGATCCGGTTAGACGAACCGTCATTGAGCGACTTTATCAAAAGATAAACGGTTCGTTGACGGGACTGGAGGAACGAATCAGTGGAACGGGAACGGCTAAACTAGAGACCCCAGCACCCGAGCCAACTACCGCGCCCTCCCAGCCAACGCCATCGCCGGATAGTGCGCCGGCGGTAAGTTCTCCGATAACCCCAGACGCCGAAGCTTCGCCGACTCCCGCTCCTGTCATTTCGCCCGAGGTGCCTCCTTCCGCGGAGGTAGCTGCAACCCCAACGCCGGAGGCCACACCGGTTCCGTCGCCGGACGCGACGCCGGCATCAACACCTTCACCGGCGCCTGACGCGCCCACGGTGACGTCGCCGAGCCTGGCCGCCTCGCCGGTGGAAACGATTATCAAACCTCGGCCGACGGTCGTCACCATTACAGGCCGAGTCAGAGACGCGCAGAATAATCCGTTGGCTAACGTGGTGGTTGTGCTCATTGGTCCTCAAGGCAGCGTACTCGCCTCGACAACCGATGCGGGAGGCAATTACTCGTTCTCGGTGGCGCCGTCCGCGAGTAGCTACAGATTGATTCCCTCCAAGGATGGGTTTGGTTTTGAACCGCTTGATAACCTATTGCCGAACGTGAGTGAAGATCGGAAAGTAGACTTCCTGGCAACGCCAACCCGTTCGCCTTAGTTTCTACTGGAAACGCACATTCTAGAATGTAGAACATTCAAACCAGAAAACCTCAGGGTCCGGAAGGGTCAT
>JALZOO010000492.1 GCA_030913905.1 Acidobacteriota bacterium | reverse complement strand
CCTCCAAAATAATCGAGACGACCGTTGCGTTGTTGATCCTGTCGTTGGCTTGGACCAGCGCGAGCGCAGACGAGTGGATGCAGTTTCGCGGACCAAACGGAAGTGGCGTTTCCGCGTCTACCGGACTTCCGGAAGAGTTTGGACCCAACAAGAACGTGATTTGGAAGACGGCGCTGCCACCCGGGCATTCGTCGCCAGTGCTTACACGCGATCGCATTTTTGTCACCGCTTACGCCAAAGAAGAAGATGGGGGAAAGGGGAAAGGGGAAGGGGCAAAGGGGCAGAAGTCTGCGATCGCCAACGAGGGCGCAAAGGTCAACGATAGAGCAAACTATAAGCTGTTGGTTCTCTGTCTCGACCGGCAAACCGGAAAGATCCTCTGGCAACGCGAAGTACCTCGCTCGCTTGAAGGCCGTTTGCAAGACGTCAATGGGCCAGCTTCACCAAGTCCAGTCACCGACGGCTCGAACGTTTATGTCTTCTTTCAGGAGTTCGGAATGGTTTCCTACGACGCCGCCGGCAAGGAGCGCTGGCGCCTTCCGCTGGGTCCGTTCAATATGTTCTACGGCTTCGGCGCCTCGCCCATCCTCGTGGATGACAAAGTAATACTGCCGGTTGATCAAGATAACCCGTCGTCGTATCTCATAGCGGTCGACAAGAACAACGGACGTGTGCGCTGGAAAGTCGACCGACCTGGAGTGATCTCGGGTTACTCAACTCCGATCATCTATCAACCAAAGCAGGGTCCGAAACAGATTGTTGTTCCCGAGTCGTTCCAGCTCTCGGCTTACTCGGTCGCGGATGGCAAAAGAGTGTGGTGGGTTCGCGGGCTTGCGTGCGAGATGAAATCAATTGCCAGCAGCGATGGAGAATATCTGTACATCAACGGCTGGGGTTTCCCGACGAATCAACCCGGACAACAGGTGGGTACGATCTCCTGGGAAGAAGCCTTGCCGAAGTATGACAAGAATAGTGATGGCCAGATCGCGAAGTCGGAGGTTTCCGGAAAGAACTCGCCGGACAAAATGCTGAAGATGTTGGATGCGGCCTTCGAAGCGTTTGATATGGACCGGGATGAGAAGTTGAACCCTAAAGATTGGGATGTCTTCCGGGCGATGATGGCTTCTGAGAATGGTCTACTCGCAATCAAGCTGGGAGGCGAGGGCGATCAAACCGCGACCGCGATTCGTTGGCGCTATAGCAAGCCCGTGCCTCAGGTTCCCTCCACGCTTCTCTACAAAGGCGTGCTGTACATGATTAACGACAGCGGGATTCTCATCTCGTTTAACCCGGCTACCGGGCAGGTGATCAAGCAGGGACGACTGCTTGGTGCGATCGACAAGTATTTCGCTTCGCCGGTTGCCGCCGACGACAAGGTTTTCCTCATTGGTCAGGCAGGACAAGTCTCTGTGTTGAAGGCTGGCGGCGATTGGCAGGTGCTTAGGGTGAATGAGTTGGATGACGAGGTCTTCGCGACCCCGGCAATTGCTGACGGACGAATCTACATCAGGACCCGCAGCGCGTTGTATTCTTTTGGTGTTCCTAAATCAACTTAACAACGTTAGGCTCTATCACCCGCAGTGAGCGAGCGGAAGGCATTGAGGCCCGAAGGGCCGCCATTCAATAGCCACGACCGTAAGGTCGTCGTGCAGATGTTTGAAACATTCTAAGAGGTCCGAAGGACCGGCACGATATGTCGGCCCTTCGGGCCTCAATTGTTTTTGTCGGTGACTCTACCCCGACCTTACGGTCGGGGCTATCGAATGGCGGCGCTTCGCGCCTCAGCGTGGCCCGCCATCTTTGGTTAAGCCGATCAAAGATCAACGGGCAGGTCGCTTCAGAATTTCTGCAAGGGCCAGCAACCGGGTTGAGTCTGCGCTCTTCGCAGTGACAGCAGTCTTTTCCAACGCCGGTGCGAGCTTCTTAAGCTTTCCGCGCTCGCTTCGCTTGATTTCGGCGTTTTGAATTGCCTTCCGTACAGCAGCGATCTGATCAGCAGGCAGAGCTTGCGATCGCTCCAACTGATCCACGTACGCCTTCGCTACTACCAACGTTCGCGGCCACTCGATCCTTTGCTGGTTCTGCACATTAAACTCAGCCACGCGAACCGTCTTCGCGGCGTCGATTTCGTTCTGAGTCAGGAACTTCGTGGGCGTCAACTCCAGGATGTCCAAGCCGCGAGCGATCTCCGAAGCGTAAACGTGGCCGTTGTACCAGTAGGCCGACCAGTCGCCCCCGAGAACGAGCATCTTCGGATCAATCGGTCCCCGATCGAAATAAGCGATTTCAACCGGATGCTCCGCATCGGTGAAGTCCATGACGGAGATGCCGCCCTGATACCAGGCCTGCGCTTTAATGTCACGGCCGGGAACCGGAATGAGCGAGCCGTTGTGGGCTACACAGTTTTCGCTGTCGCCCTGCGCGGCCGGCAACTTGTAGTAGCTTGCAAAGCTCAGCTTGTTGTCCTTCAAACTGAAAATCGCATCAGCGCCCCATTTGTTCGGGTCGTTCGGCCGGCATCGCGCGCCCAATCCTCCGCCCCACTCATCGGTGAACACGACTTTTTTCCCATCGTTCGAAAACGAGGCCGAGTGCCAATACGCATAGTTCGGATCGTTTACCGCGTCCAAACGCTTCGGATTAACGGGATCTTTGATGTCGAGCAGGATGCCATTGCCCGAGCAGGCACCAGCAGCCAATCCAATCTCCGGGTAGACGGTAATGTCGTGGCACTGATCGCTGGGCGACGGTTTTGACAGTCCCTTCGGGGTATGGGTGCCGGCATTGCTTAGACCAGCAAGCGCGCCCGTCCGCGGATCAATAAAGATTCGCGGACCAGCGACTACCTTTGCGTCCTGGGGCGCGGCCAGTGGCACCTTAATCACATCAATGCGAAACAGCGCCGTGTTCGGATCCTTGTCCGGTGGTTCACCCGAACAGCCGGCCAACTCTTCGCTCTGGCGCACGAAAGACGTTCCGGAGACGTAGATGTATACGTTTTCCTTATCTTTCGGATCGACCACCAGCGTATGCGTATGCGAGCCGCGGCAGGTTTGTACCGCCGCCACCTGCTTAGGATTCTTGACGTCCGTAATATCGAAAATCCTCACACCCCTGAAACGATCTTTTTGCGCGACCGGCAAGGTTGGCTTGTTCTCTTGTCCCGGGGCCGGCTTAGGCTCCGGTGGAAATCCCTGTGTACCGCAATCGATGCGACCGTTGAGCATTTCCACTGACATGAAGAGGAGGTTTTTGTGAACCGACACATCGCCCTGTCCACCCGGACATACCAGCGAAGTCAATAAAGTGGTCTTCGCCGGATTGGAGATGTCATAGATACTGACGCCATAAAAGTTCCCCTGAAACAGGTGATTACCCTGGAACGCCAGGTCCGAGTTCGCAAAAGCTAGTTGAGCAATAACCAACTTTATAGGCTTGGGCATTTGCGAAGAATCACCGATGCCAAGTTGACCCAGAGTCTTGTTGACGTTCGGACTATCAGGATCGTCGGAGCCGAGTTGAAACGCATCAGGCTTTTTGATCAGCACAAGGTGCTTGAGACCCATCGATGTTTCAGCTGCGTCATACATTCCGGGTGCGAGCGTGAAGCGCGGGTCATTGGCATCCGAGCCAGTCATTCCAGCCGGTAGCGGTGGCGCCGGTTCCGGAGCAAACGGATTCTGCTGGGCTTGGGGGGTCGGTTTTGCTTCTGCCGGCTTGGCGGAGTCCGGAGACGGAGATGGCGACGGCGTTGTTTCTACCGGCTTCGCGGGCTCCGGAGACGGAGATGGCGACGGCGTTTGCGCTTGGATTCTCACCGCCAAACACGAGCAGAACAAAAGAGACGCTATGAACAAACGGAAAGTCATGGTGTGTACGCGATTCATCGTTTCTCCTCGATGGGTTTTTCTCCCAGCATTGTTTCCATAATCCTGATCTCAGCGCGTTGGCCACTGTCGACATCGGTCACGAAGTTGAACACTTCAGCGTCCTGCCCAGAGCCCGCAGTGTCGAACAAGTCCTTCACCATAATTAACGCGCCATTATGGTGCTGAATCATCCCAGTCAAAAATAGACGGTCAAACTCCTCGCCCTTCGCATTTCTGAGCGCTTCCATCTGCTTCGCTGTAAGCATCCCCGGCATAAGCATGGAATGGCCTGAATGAGTCGCGTGACTCGACATATCCATGCCGTGCATTTCGGTCATCGGCAGCGAAAGCGGTTCTCCACGCGCCTCCAGCCACCGTTTCATAAACTGTATTTCGTCCGACTGCGAATGGCTGATTCGAGCGCCCAACGATCGAATATCCTTCGTCGTCGTATGCGAGTCGATGAGCGCGGTCATCTCAACTGCCTGCGCATGATGCATGATCATGCCCTGCATGAACTGCACATCTGCCGGTGAACGTGGCGGCAGTATGGCCCTCGTCGATGGTGGTAGCGTCCGGGTTGGCTGGCCTGGTGCACCGGGTTGCACTACGACTGGCGTCGAAGACTCAGCCTGCTGTGCGCAGACAGGCAGCGAGAACAAAAAGACAAGGGTAATGCCGGCCATCAGCACGCTTCGCCACGCTGAAGGTTCCATTACTGACCGGCGCTTACGCCTACTTCTTAGCATGAAGAGTTTTTGATCGACGTTGAAATGATCACGCACTGGGGTGAGCTAAC
>JALZOO010000485.1 GCA_030913905.1 Acidobacteriota bacterium | reverse complement strand
ACTCAACCTTCTTTGTATTGCCGTCGCCGGGCTCTTCCTGGCAATGGCCGCTTTCAACGCGTTGTCCTCCCCGCAATTGTTTACCACCGACAATCTGTTCGTGACGATGGTGTGCCTGGTGATGGCCCTGATGTTCGGCGTCATTCCCATCGCCTATCTACATTCGGAAGGCAAGCTTCCCATCCCTTTCCAGAAACGTCTCGCCCGGCGCGCGGCGGCCGTGCAGATTTCGGCTTCAAAACCTCCCCTGCTTGATGCCAAGGGTCGTGCCGTCCCTCCGGACGTGAGGTCGATGGTCGCTAACATGAAACAGAAACAGCAGTAGCTTCCCGCCTCAAGGTCTTACCGTGAACGAAATAGAAAAACGAGTGCTCCAGAGTTTCGCCTATTGGCACAAAGGCACTTTGGATCTTCATGAACTTTTTGAGGCCGGCGGAAACGATCCCGAAAAGCGAACGGCTGTTTTTTACGCTGTCGAGAAACTAGTTGCTGAAGGACTCCTCCAGGAAGAAGGCAACGACTTCTATTCGCTGACCGAGAAGGGAAAGGAAGCAGCCGCGTTGTAGTGCCCACTCGGCAGCTTTCAGGTCGTAGCCCGAAGGGCTCTGGGGAGTTTTGAGCCGCGCTCGGTTTTGTAACGCAATTAAATGTCTGAATACATTTCCTACCTGCCGCATGTAAACGCGATCCTGAATTCAACGAGTGCAGTGTTTCTGACGGCCGGATACGTCTGTATCCGTCTGGGCCTGGTTAGAGCTCACCGAAACTGCCAGGTTACGGCAGTGGTTACGTCAACCGTCTTCTTAATTTCTTACCTGACGTATCACTATTATCATGGCGACACGAAATTTTTAGGGCAGGGAATCGTGCGGCCCTTTTATTTCGCGGTGCTGATTAGTCACGTTATTCTGGCGATTGTGATTGTCCCCATGGTGTTGGTTACACTGTATCGCGCTCTCCGTTTTGATTTCATCAGACACCGTCGCATCGCCCGTTGGACTTTGCCATTGTGGCTTTATGTTTCTGTTACCGGCGTGATTGTCTATTTGATGCTCTATCACTTCTATCCAACGCCTTAATTGTGTAACGACGACTACAAGCAATCCGCATGGAAGACAACGGAAACAAGCCAGGCCTGACCGTCACAACGCCCGAGGTGAAGCGTCTCCGTGCGTCCGGGCCAATACTTTTGCTCGCTATCCTATTCGTGATTGGAGCCTTTCTAACCTGGTACTTCACCTGGTTCGGAAGGGAGCTGTCGGATGCTGACATTGCACAGTATCTGGTTGACGCAAAGCACCCTCGCCGCGTGCAGCACGCGCTGTTGCAGATCCAACAGCGGATTGAACGAAACGACCCGACAGCCAAACAATGGTATCCGCAGATAGTCACACTCTCTGGCAGTGCGGAAACCGAATTCCGGCTGACTGTCGCATGGTTGATGGGCTTCGACCGCAACTCAGAAGAGTTTCACCAGGCGCTTTTGAAGTTGGTACAGGATCCGGAACCGATTGTTCGTAGAAACGCGGCTTTAGCGCTGGTCAGGTTCAACGACCCGGGTGGACATCGGGAGTTGATTGAAATGCTCAAGCCTTACGAAGTGAAGGCTACGGCGGAGGGCAAGGTAAACAGCACCCTGCAAGAGGGCTCCTCGTTAACCCGCGGAACATTGCTTATTCGAATTGGGAAGCCTGATAACACGCTAACAGAGATTCGTTCCCCGCTTCCCGGAAAGGTAGAACGAGTACTTGCACCAAGCGGCACGAACGTTAATGTGGGAACGACTGTGGTGACAATCAATTCTGACGAAGAGACTATCTGGGAAGCGTTGCGAGGACTCTCGCTGGTGGGCTCGACTGAGGAACTACCCTTGATTGAGGCTTATGCGCAAGGCAGTCATGGGGAGTCAGCTCGAATAAAACAGCAAGCCACCCAAACGATAAAGGCAATTCAAACGAGAGCGAGTAACAACGGCAAGACTTAGTGTGAGCGGGGGCTTATGCAGGCGGAGCGGGAGGGGCGTCCGGGAGTGTAATTCCGTGTACCGCTTCCCAGTCATCAGTCGGGACCATTTCAATTGCGTCCCATGGGCAGCCGTCCAGAAATGCACCGTCCGGGCCTTTGCTGATGCACTTTTGGCAGCCAATGCAAAGATAGGGATCGACTTCGATGCGGCCGAACGGCGGATGATCTTCGTCCGGCACC
>JALZOO010000480.1 GCA_030913905.1 Acidobacteriota bacterium | reverse complement strand
TGTGCCCTGCGTTTGCGTGCATTCCGAGACGCAGGGGTTCGCGATCCGGTCCCATATGTGCTTGACAGTGAGCGGTTTGCTTATTAAGTTTAGTCGCTTCTTAGACAACTGAAATTTACAACCGGGAGCTTTGCCACTGCATCATATGGCTCTCCCGAAGTACAAATCACACAGATATTGCCGGAGGAATTGTTGATGTTTCGCAGATATTTATTTCCCTTGCTTGCCGGTGCTTCGCTGATCACATCCGCAGCCGTTTTTGCTGGCGCGCAGACCGCACAATTGTACGGACACGTCGTATTGAAACAGGCGAACGGAACCAAGGTCCCTGCTGCCGACATCGCCATCGACGTCTACCGGGTTGACATAGCTGGCAAGTACAACACCAAGACCGACAAAAGAGGCCAGTTCATATTCGCAGGTGTGCCATTTGTCGGGACCTATTTGATCACAGCCAGCGGCCCAGGCGTCCAACCGGCGTGGATTCCCGGAGTCAAGGCAGGCATGGAAATCAATTACGAGATTGAGGTGACTCCGGGAGACGGCAGACGGTATACGCCGGATGAAGTGAAGGCAATGATGACTCGGAAGGGTCCCGCTACCGCCGCCGACGTGAAAGAGAGTGCCGAAGACAAGGCGAAGCGCGAGGAAGTTGAAAAAAAGAACGCCGAAATAATGGCAAGTAACCGCAAGGCCGAAGAGTCGAATGCAATCGTCCTGCGTACGTTTAAAGCGGGAAACGAAGCCGTCAAGGCGAAGAATTACGATGAAGCTATTGCTCTGTTTGATGAAGGCATAAAGGCTGATCCGACACACCCTGGAATATCCTCCCTTATGACGAACAGGGCGTCAGCTCTTAATTCGCGTGCAATCACAAAATTTAACGCCGCCGTCCAAGCAAAAGATGACACAGCTAAGACGTCCGGAATTGAAGCGGCCAAGAAGGACTGGAGGGAGGCATTTGAAACGAGCAAGAAAGCGGTGGAGATTCTCAAAGCAACCGCAGTCCCTTCCGACCCATCCGCGGCAAACAACTTGAAGACTAATTTGCATTTCGCAATGCTGAAGAGGGCCGAGATAGCGCGGTTCTTTGTTGCGAAAGTTGACTCAACACAAGCCGACGCTGGCGTGCAGGCATATGAGGAATACATCGCTCTCGAGACCGATCCTGCTATCCAAGCCCAGGCGCAGCGCGAGCTGGGGGAGATGTTGTTCGACGCGGGCGCACTCGAGAAAGCGCAGGCTCAATACCAGAAACTGCTTGAGAAGGATCCAAATGATGCCGCCGCTCTTGTCAAGATGGGAATGATTCTATTCAACATTGGCGCTACCAAAGAACAGGACGGCAAAATGGATGAGGCAAACGCGATCTACTTGCGCGCCGCCAATTACCTCCAGCAATTCGTTGACAAAGTTCCCGATACGGACGGTTTGAAAGCTGACGCAAAGGCTTCTTTGGAGTACCTCCAGAGCGAGAAAAAAATCAAAGCAGAAAAGACGGTACCGGCCCGCCGCCGCCGACCTTAGGCGAGGGTTCGTAGTCATTCTCGAAGGCCGCGCGGCAAAAGCCGTGCGGCCCTTTTTTTCCTCGAGAGGCTCTTTGTCCCAGCATTCACGAACGAATATCCACGTCTAAGAAGCCGGAATTCTGGCCAGAAATCGAGGCCGGGGTGCGTCTTGCGACCACTCCCTTCGAAAAAGAGAAGCTTGACAGCCCTCCGATCAACTTGTACTATGCTCGCCCAACGGTGTTTACCGCACCGTCCGCGTAGTCCAAACCTCCAGCCTGCATAGCCATTCCCGCAGAAACGCTGGCCCTTCTAGTGAATCAACTCTTAAATATCTCAGCATTGGGGCATAAATGTCGGCAAAACTAGGCGAAATTCTCGTTCGGGAGAATCTCATCAGTCCGCAACATCTGCGCGAAGCGCTGGACTACCAGCGTGAACACGGCGGCCGGTTGGGGTACAACCTTGTAAAGCTCGGGTTGGTCTCGGACGACATGATCACAGCCGTCCTCTCTCGGCAGTATGGTATTCCCTCCGTGAATCTGGATCTCTTCCAGATCGATGAACAAGTTCTCCAACTCATTCCTCAGGAAGTTGCCCAGAAATACTCCGTTCTTCCTCTCTCCAGAGTAGGCGCGAGCCTAACCCTCGCAATGGTCGATCCCACCAATGTCTTCGCAATGGACGACATCAAGTTTATGACCGGCTTGAACGTTGAACCCGTTGTAGTAGCTGAGGCAAGCATCCAGCAGGCGATCGCGAAATACTATGGTACTTCGCGCGAGATCGAGCTGGCTGTCTCCGTAGACGACGCTGTTTTCGAAGCCGCCGGCGCCAAGAATTCAAACGGTGGGGGCATAACCCACGCCGACCTCGTCTCTTTGGATACAATCGACTTCGATACCGACCGAGCTGAAGACGTCGAAGTAGTCGAAGACAACGAAGAGATAGACCTCTCAACCCTCTCCCGCATTAGTGAAGATGCGCCGGTAGTACGACTCGTAAACGTGCTTCTGGTAGACGCCCTTCGCCGCGGAGCTTCCGACATTCACATCGAACCTTACGAAAAAGAATTACGCATTCGTTTCCGTATTGATGGCGTTCTTTACGACGTCATGCGCCCCCCCCTCAAGATGCGGGATGCGTTGATTTCGCGTGTGAAAATCATGGCGAAACTCGACATATCCGAAAAGCGCTTGCCGCAGGATGGCCGTATAAAAATCAAAGTAAAAGTTGACGCGCGATCTCGCGAACTCGATTTCCGCGTTTCAACCCTGCCCACGCTCTTTGGTGAGAAAGTCGTGCTGAGGCTACTGGACAAAGAAAACCTGATGCTTGACATGACGAAGCTGGGTTTCGAACCGGAGTCGCTGGTCAAGTTTCAACGCAATATTGCGAAACCATACGGAATGGTTCTCGTCACCGGTCCAACCGGAAGCGGTAAGACCAACACTCTCTACTCTGCGCTGCAATCTCTAAATACAGTACAGACCAACATCATGACGGCTGAAGATCCTGTTGAGTTCAACTTAATGGGCATCAATCAGGTCCAGATGAAAGAGCAGATCGGTCTGAATTTCGCGGCTGCGTTGCGGTCGTTCCTCCGCCAGGATCCAAACATCATCCTCGTAGGTGAGATTCGAGATTTTGAGACGGCCGAAATCGCGATCAAGGCTGCCTTAACAGGTCACCTTGTGCTCTCTACGCTGCACACGAACGACGCGCCTTCTACGATTTCACGACTCATGAATATGGGTATTGAGCCCTTCCTGGTAGCAACCAGCGTCAATCTGATTCAAGCGCAGCGACTCATTCGTCGCATTTGCAAAGACTGCAAACGGGAGCATTCAATGCCTCCTGAAGCGCTAATGGAAGTCGGCTTCACAGCGGACGATGCTAAGTCGCTCAAAACATTCAAGGGGAAAGGATGTGCGACCTGTAACAACACCGGTTACAAGGGCCGCATTGGCCTCTATGAAGTGATGGAAGTGAACGATGAAATTCGTGAGCTGATCTTGATCGGTGCTTCGTCTCTTGAGTTGAGGAAAAAGGCGATTGAAGACGGGATGATTACACTCCGCGAATCCGGACTGCAGAAGATCCGCGGCGGTCTAACTACTCTCGAAGAAGTTGTCCGGGAAACCGTGGCCTAAAGGAAAGAAGGAAATCTATGTTGCGAACTATCACGCTATCACTCTTGATGTTGGTTTCAGTCGGCGTCATTCTGCCGATCGCTAACTCGACAGCTCACGGTCTTCGACAAAGTTCTGTCTCTGAGAATCACCGCCGCTATCGCCGGCATTCGCGCGCTTGGTGGAGACGCCATCGCGCACGCCTGAGATTGCGCCGCGCCGCCGCAGCTGCCGCTTGGGCCCAGCGCAATGCCGCGCATTCCAATGTGCCTCTTGCAGCCTTCACTGACCTTGCAAAGAATGAAGTAATAACGGGCGTCATTCCGAAGTTGCCGGTTGGCTGGACCGCAGCTGCTGTAAACAAAAGCGAAGTCAAATTTCGTACAACCAATCCAACTGCGCCCAGCCAGGCCAGTCTTACAGTAGTTGCACGGAGCCGGCCCAATCCGACTTACCTCACCTACCGTGAACAGAGTCGTATGCTCGCAGGCGTTGCGTTTTCCGACCTGCGCCGCATTGTGATTGACAAGATGATTAACGCCGGGGGATGGGTAATCAACGATTACGAGCGCCAGGTAAACGGCGCCCGTGTTTTCGTTGTCATTGCTCGAACCCCAAGCAATGGCCGCGCGCCGGAAAAGTCCTGGAACTTCTACTTCGCCGAAGTAGACGGCAAGATTTACAGTTTGACCCTCAACACGCCTTTGGAGTTCTCAGATCGGCTGGCCGCAGAAGGCGAGAAATTCCTGGGTTCGTTTGGAACGAAAGCAACCGCAACAGCCAACAAATAACCGATTCATCCCTACCTCCTCGCTTGTCGGGAGTGTTCAGAGTAACCAATTAACCTATCCCTCAGGAGCTCTCGATGCCATTAAACGACACACCCCCACAGATTTCTCTTTCAGAGCTTTTGCGCAAGCTTTCTGAATTTGGGGGTTCAGACCTACACATCACTACCGGATCCGCGCCACAGGTTCGTGTTGACGGTCATCTGCGCCCGCTCGAAGGCTATCGCCAGTTAACAGCTGCTGATACAAAGCAATTGGCTTACTCAGTTCTGACGGACGCGCAAAAACATCGCTTTGAAGAGAATCTTGAGTTGGACTTTTCGTTTGGCGTCAAAGGTCTGTCACGGTTTCGCGCTAACTTGTTCAATCAACGCGGAGCAGTGGGAGCGGTATTTCGCGCTATTCCTTACGAAATCAAACCATTCGACGAGCTCGGACTGCCTGCGGTCGTCAAGCAATTGTGCGACAAACCCCGCGGTCTAATTCTGGTGACTGGCCCAACGGGATCTGGCAAGTCAACGACTCTGGCTGCGATGGTCGACAAAATCAATCGCGACCGCCGCGAACATATCCTGACGATCGAAGACCCTATTGAGTTCTTACACAACCATAAGAGCTGCCTCGTCAATCAGCGAGAAGTTAACGCCGACACCCACGGATTTGCTCAGGCCCTGCGCACCGCCCTTCGTCAGGATCCGGACATCGTACTCGTCGGTGAAATGCGCGACTTGGAAACGATCGAATCGGCGTTACGAATTGCTGAGACGGGTCACCTTACACTGGCAACCCTGCACACGAATTCCGCTGCCTCCACAATCAATCGAATAATTGATGTCTTCCCTTCCGATCAGCAAGCCCAGATACGGGCACAGCTTTCACTGGTACTCGAAGGCATCATGTGCCAGGCGCTGCTACCGCGCGCTGAGAAGAGCGGCCGGGCCATGGCTATGGAAATCCTGATTCCCAACGCGGCCATCAGAAACCTGATCCGAGAAGATAAGGTCCACCAAATTTATTCGATGATGCAGACCGGGCAGGACAAGTATGGAATGCAAACCTTCAATCAGTCGCTGGCTACGCTTTATCACAAGCGGCAGATTACAATGGAAATAGCCTTACAACGCTCTTCCAACGTTGATGAGTTGAAAGAGTTAATTGAGCGTGGCTCCGGTTTGAACACTGGGAATGGCACTAAACACGCGAGCCCTTACGCCCAAGCTCGTCCAATCGGCACCCGCCCCGCAGTTTAGATATCAACTTGACCCTGGAGCATTCAGTTATGCCTACTTACGTATTCAAAGGCCGCAATAAACTAAATGAGATCGTCGTCGGCGAACGCGTTGCCGACAGCCGCGACGGCTTGCGACAGGTTCTTCGTCGCGAGCAGGTCACTCTTACTTCCGTCAAGGAGAAGGGTCGCGAGATAGGCATCCCGAAAATTGGCGGCAGGAAGAAAGTTAAGTCGAAAGATCTGTCGATCTTCACGCGACAGTTTTCTGTAATGATCGACGCGGGTTTGCCCCTGGTTCAGTGTCTGGAAATTCTGGCTCAACAGCAGGACAACAAATACTTCCAACAAATTCTCTTGCAGGTACGCCAGGACGTTGAGGAAGGTTCAACTCTCTCAGGAGCGATGGCCCGTCATCCGAAAGTCTTCGATCAACTGTATTCGAACATGGTCGAGGCTGGCGAAACGGGTGGTATCCTTGACTTGATTCTGCAGCGCTTGTCCACCTTCATCGAAAAAATCGTAAAGCTTAAACGAGATGTAATCTCCGCGATGATTTATCCCGCGGCCGTCGTCGTGCTTGCAGTGGCTGCTGTCGCGGTAATAATGGTTTTCGTCATTCCACAGTTTCAGCAGATATTCCTTGGTCTGCTGGGGCCAGGCGAACAACTCCCGCTTCCGACGCGAATAGTTGTGGGAATAAGTAATTTCCTCGCCGGCTGGGGAGGACTAGTCATTCTGGCATCGATCATTGGAACAGTGGTGGCAGTCCGTTTCTACTACAAGACGGCAGGCGGTAGACGTCTGATCGACCGGCTGTTGCTTAAGTTACCCATATTCGGTGGCATCCTCCGCAAAATCGCTGTGGCGAGATTTTCACGAACTCTCTCAACGCTGCTCTCTTCAGGTGTGGCAATTCTGCAATCACTCGACATCACTGCCAAAACAGCGGGCAACGTGATTATCGAGGAAGCGATTATCAGTGTTCGCTCCGGAGTTGAGCGCGGCGAAAACTTTGTCGATCCACTTAAGGCCACAGAAGTGTTTCCACACATGGTGGCGCAGATGATTGGCATCGGCGAGCAGACGGGCGCATTGGATGCGATGCTCGGCAAAATTGCTGACTTCTACGAACAGGAAGTTGATGCCTCGATTGCAAACCTGCTGACCATGATGGAGCCGATACTGATCGGTTTCCTCGGCGTGACAATCGGCTCGATCGTAATCGCCATGTACCTGCCGCTGTTTACGCTAATCGGCAAACTTTCTGAAGGACACTAAGACAATCGTTGGTGTTAGCTTTGAGGGAGGCCTTAACGGGCCTCCCTTTTTGCTGTCCAGAAGACCCGAACGCTTGGGCAAACGCGACGTTGTCATTATTCTACTAATACGACACGGAGGAACGGCGAATGACTAGACGCGCGCTACGTATCGATAACGCAAACGAAAAAGACGTATCTCTAATTCTGAATTTCATCCTCAAGCTCGCGGAATATGAGAAGCTCGCCGATAGCGTCACTGCGACTGAGGAGCGACTGCGAAAGAGTCTGTTCGGTCCAAAACCCTTAGCACAAGCGGTGATTGCATACGACGGCGAGAAGCCTGTCGCGTTCGCCATCTATTTTTTAACCTATTCGACTTTTTCGGCGCGACCGGGCATGTATCTCGAGGACATATACGTAGACCCACTCCATCGCGGATCTGGAGTTGGACGGCAGTTGTTTTCTTTTCTAGCGCAGCAGGCCATCAAGCAAGGCTGCGCGCGCTTAGAGTTGTCGATGCTGAACTGGAATGACCAGGCAACCCGTTTCTACGAAAAACTCGACGCCAAGCCAATTGACGAGTGGACTGTGTTTCGCCTTTCTGAAGCGAACCTCCACGAGTTAGCTGCCGAAGCTCCTTCAACTACCTAGAGTACAATCGGCCGTCCGGCCGTCCGTAATATCGGGATTAAAGTCGGTCTGCAGCTCCGCGCCTTGTGTTAGGCTTGAAGCCGAAGATGGTTTTGAACGACTCGACAGAACCGCGCCATTCGCTGAGCGAAAAACTTAAATGGCTGATTGTTGGCCGACTTGCGGCCGCGCTGTTTCTTGTTTGTGCGCGGGTATTGTGGGTTGAGGGCAACACCCGCGATGCATGGATACGAATGCTTCCGGCGCTGTCCGTGATTTGCGGCCTGACAGTCGTGTATGCGCTCGCCCGACGCTTTTCCCCAACCGTCGTACTTCAAGCGCGTCTACAGTTTTTTGTGGACGTTATTCTAGTCACTTCTCTCATTTGGACCACCGACGTAATTCATTCGCCATACATTGCTCTTTACATAGTCGTTATCGCAGCTGCAAGTCTGTTTCTAGGACCGCGAGATGCAATAGTGACCTCAGTGGGTTGTGCTGTTGCGTTTACCGCAAGTGCCTTCGCGGTCCTCACCGGGTTGGGCGGTCGCATGCCCGCGGATTTGCTCGAGGGCGGCCGCTCACAAGCATTTCAGACAGTCGGCCTGTTTGATATTTCTTTTCTGATTGTGGGACTACTGTCGGCGCGCCTGGCGGAACGACAATCTCTTTCTGACGTACGTCTGATCGCCGCTACGCAATCGCTCGCCAACTTGCGGGCGCTGCATGAAAGGATTGTGGAGTCAATACGGTCGGGCGTGGTTACCACCGATTTGGAGGGGCGGATCTATACCTTCAACGCGGCTGCCGCAGAAATCACCGGTTACAAAGAGGAAGATGTGCGTGGGCAGGATGCCTCGATTTTTTTCGGTGAGATGGGGCAAATAATCGCAGACTCCTTGGACATTACGGAAACACCCGATCGAAGTCCGCGCTTTGAAGCTGACTGTCTAACCGCTGACGGATTGAGATTGCGGCTGGGCTTCAGTATTTCTCCGCTGTATTCCGAAGCCGGCGATACTACAGGGACGGTGATTACTTTTCAGGACCTGACTCACATTCGCGCACTTGAGGAAACCTCGCGACGCCAGGATCGGCTGGCAGCGATCGGTCGGATGGCGGCCTCAATTGCCCACGAAATTCGCAACCCCTTGGCTGCGATGCGTGGCTCAATCCAGATGTTACGCGCAGACATGTCGGGCGATCCTTCCCAAACAGAACTCATGGAAATCATCCTGCGCGAGTCGGATCGCTTGAATAGAATCATCAGCGACTTTCTTAACTACGCCCGACCGAGATCCATCGTGCAAACAAAAGTTGACGTAGGGGAGTTACTCAAACAAACGTTTACGCTACTTCGTCACAGTTCTGAGATCAGCGAGACCCACGGAATTGAGGAAGAAGTGCCGAGTCACCCGGTACTCGTGAATGCGGACGCTGAACAACTTCAGCAAGTCTTTTGGAATCTCGCCCGCAACGCGCTCCACGCGATGCCGGCGGGTGGAACTCTTCGCGCGAGCGTCCACGCCAACTCTAACGATCGTTTACGAATTACCTTTTCCGATACCGGTCGTGGGATGACGCCGGATCAGGTAGAACATCTGTTCGAACCGTTTTCATCAACTACCGGAGGAACAGGGCTAGGACTTTCAATTGTTTATCAAATCATCCGAGATCATGGTGGTACAATCAATGTGCGCAGCCGCGAAGGCCAGGGAACGACGATTACCATTGATCTTCCAGGCGAAACTAGTCAGCAGTGATAATCTGAGAAAGGCAGCGGAGTAGGAAAACA